>JADLDQ010000342.1 GCA_020846575.1 Burkholderiales bacterium | reverse complement strand
CGGAGGTGATCCAGCAGCTCGCAGCCCTGGGCAACGAGCCCGGGGGCGACGTGTCGCCCGAGCAGTTCAGCGAATTCCTGCGCGCGGAGGCAACGAAATGGGCGAAGCTCGCGGCCCTGGCCAAGCTGAAGATGGAGCAGCGTCAGATCGGATCTCGGGCGGCGCGCGCGCGACCCGGTGTCGGCTCCGATGAGGGCGTGGATCTCCCGCCTGCTTCGGGGGCGGACGGGTCGAGCCGTATGAGAGGGCTGTGCGGTCGATCCTGTCGTGCGTGCGCGTGGTGCGGGATGACTCGGCGCTCGTCGGCTCGCGTGCGCTTTCGGCTTGCGAGCGCTTCACAACTGAAAGTCGAGCGCGAGCCGCGACTGCAGGCGCCGCGCCTGCCGCAGGCACTCCTTGAGCATGCGCCGGTCGACTTCGTTCAGCTCCTGCGGGTCGACGCGGTTCGCCTCGGCGCGCGCGAGTCCCGCCTCTGCCTGACGGCGCAGGCGCAGCATCTGGATGAACAGGAACGCCTCGACCGCGGCAGCGGTCTCCCCGGCGGGTACGCCGCTTTTCGCGCCAGCCTGACGCAGGCGTTCCGCGGTGCCGGTGTGCGCCACGCCGTGCGCCAGTGCGATCACGCGCGCGGCGTCGACGAACAGACGGGCGCCGGCTATCTTGAGATCGATTGTGTCCCGGCCGCCGGCGGAGCGTTCGGTGACGAAGTCCGAAAGGAAGCCGAGCGGCGGGCGCACGGCGAGGGCCTCGCCCGCCATCTGCCGCAGGAACCGCGGCGTCGCGCGGGCGCGGGCGAGCAGGCGTTCGCGCAGTTCATCGGCGAGAAACTCGCGCCCGTGGAGAAGGCGAAAGTCGAAGAAGATCGCCGCGTTCAGCAGCGCCCGCGGGTCGGTATCGGCGATCCAGGAGTCGAAGCGCTCGCACCATTCCTCGAACGCGAGGCACCACTTCGGGTTGCCCGCCATGATCTCGCCCGCACACAGGGGATAGCCGCACGCGTCGAGCGCGCGGTTGACGGCGCGGGCGAAAGGCAGAAACCGCTCGCGCAGCGCGTGCGCCGATTCTCCCTCACCGGCCGCGAAGATCAGTCCGTTGTCCTGATCGGTGCTGATGGTCTGCTCGTAGCGACCCTCGGACCCGAACCCCAGCCAGCCCCAGGCCACGCCGGCGAGGTCGTGCCGGGTCTCCTCCAGCTCCAGAATCCGGCGGGTGAGCGCATCGTTCAGCGTCGAGATGATGAGGATCAGCGGCTCTGCGGCAGCGCCTTCCCCCGCGAGCCTGCGGGCCAGCGCGCCGATGTCGCGCGCCGCCGCGGCGAGCGCCTCGACGCCGGACGCGCCCGCGATGGTGCGATGTATGGTGCGCACACCGACGCGCTGGAGCGCGAAGAGATCGCGCTCGCTCACCACCCCGACCAGGCGGCCGCCGTCGACCAGCGGCACATGCCGTATGCCGTGCCGCGCGATGAGCAGCACCGCCTCGTACGCGTTGGCCTCGGCCGCAAGCGTGTGCGGCGAAGGGGTCATGACCGACGAGATCGGTTCATCCAGCCGGCAGCCGGCGAGCGCGACGCGATCGAGTACGTCGTGTCGCGTCAGTATGCCGACCGGGGCGCCGCCCGGGTTCGCCACCACGATCGAACCGATACCGGCGTCCCGCATGAGTCGAAGCGCTTCGCCGGTGGGCGTCTCCGGTTCGCAGGTCACGGGCGGGTGCGCGACGAGCGTGCGCAGCGCCCTGCCCATCGCCTGCTCCTCGGTGGCGAGGCTCGCCGCGTGCATCTGGTGGAGCCGCCTCGACTCCCGCAGCAGGCTCGCGAGATAGCGCGTGGAGAAATCGCGAAAGCGCGCGCTGCGCCCCAGCAACTCGTGGAAGTCCGGCGCCGAGAGTCGGTAACAGGACGTGTCGGCGCCCGCGGTGTACACCGACCCGGTCGGACGCCGCTCGAGCAGGGCACCCACGGGAAAACACTCGCCCGGCGCCAGGGTCACCTCGATTGCCGGCTGCGTATCCTGCGCGGGAACCAGTTGCACGAGGCCGCTCTTCACGATCCACAGGCATGGCGGCTCGCCGTCCCCGGGCGCCAGTATGCGCGTGCCCGCTGCGTGGCGGGTAGTGCCGAGCCGTGCAGCGAGAAAGTGCAGCGCCTCCGGCTCCATGGCGTCGAACGGCGGGTAGCGCCGCAGGAAGGAGGCCGCAGCCTGGGCCAGCGCGTCGACCTCGGGGGAATCGGCCGGGGCTTCCATGAGCGCAAGTATCCCGCACTCAGCGACCGGTATCCAACCGCTGTGCCTGGAGGCTGCAGGCTGGAGGCTGGAGCGTTCGATCCGCCCGTGCGCGCCCGCTTGGCGAGTTATGGCTATACTGGGCTGGCCTACCGAACAACCGGTGCGGTCGCGGGACAGGCGACGGTGGACCCATGTTGAATCGCGGACCATGGGAGCGCAACGATGCTGGAGCTTTGCCACGACGACATGTCTGCCCGCGCGCACAATGTGCGCGCCGTTGCAGGGGAAAAGGGTCTGGCGTGGACCTGTCACCACCGGAACCCGAGAGCGGGTGACGCTCAGCGGCCCGAATGCCTCGAGCGCAACCCGGGCGCGCCGGCGCAGGCGCTCGTTCGCGATGGCATGCACGGCATCGAATCGACGCTGATCTGCGCCTGCCTCGAGGACGCTTTCCCGGGCGCCGTCCCGCGGCGCGCCGTCGTCGGGGACGAGGAGATCGAGCAGGACGACTCCATGCTCGAGAACCCGGAGTTCCTGGAGCGGCTCGAGCGGCCGGCCTGAGGCGCCGATGGGCGAGTTCGAGACCCGCGGCCAGCGCCTGATCGCGCTGTGCCTGCTCGGATGCCTGCTGTTCAACTACCCGATCCTCGCGATCTTCAACCTGCCGGGCACGGTGCTCGGCATCCCGGTGCTGTACGCCTGGGTCTTCGGCGCGTGGGCGGCGCTGATCGCGCTGATGGCCTGGGCGGCCGAGAGGAAGGACTAGGGGGACAGCGCCGGTGCTCCAGGGCTGGGTGATCGCCGTCACGTCGTTCGCCTACCTGGGACTGCTGTTCGCGATCGCCTACTACGCCGACAAACGCGCCGACGCCGGCCGCTCGGTGATTGCCAGCCCGTACATCTACAGCCTGTCGCTCGCGGTGTACGCCACCGCCTGGACCTTCTACGGCAGCGTCGGGCGCGCGGCGAGCGACGGCGTGGGCTTCCTGCCGATCTACATCGGCCCGACGCTGATGATCGCACTGTGGTGGGTGGTGATGCGCAAGATCCTGCGCATCAGCAAGGAAAACCGGATCACGTCGCTCGCGGACTTCATCGCCGCGCGCTACGGCAAGAGCGCGCTGATCGGTGGCGCGGTCACGGTGATCGCGGTCATCGGCATCCTGCCGTACATCTCGCTGCAGCTGAAGGCGGTGTCGAACGGCTTCCTGATCCTGACGCAGTACCCGGAGATCGTGATGCCGGCCAAGTTCGGCGCGGTGCCGCTGATGCAGGACACCGCGCTGTGGGTGGCGCTGATCCTGGCCCTGTTCACCATCGCCTTCGGCACGCGCCACCTCGACGCCGCCGAGCACCACGAGGGCATGGTGGCGGCGATCGCGTTCGAGTCCCTGGTCAAGCTGCTCGCTTTCCTCGCCGTCGGGGTCTACGTCACCTTCGTGGTCTACGACGGGTTCGGCGACGTATTCGAGCGCGCGGCCGCCAGCCCCGCGCTGGCGCCGATCCTCACTCCCCTGGAAGGGGTAGCCGGCAGCTACTCGAGCTGGGTCTGGCTCACGATCCTGTCGATGCTCGCCATCATGTTCCTGCCGCGCCAGTTCCAGGTGGCGGTGATCGAGAACAAGGACGAGCGCCACCTGAGCAAGGCGATCTGGCTGTTTCCGCTGTACATGCTGGCGATCAACGCATTCGTGCTGCCGATCGCCATCGGCGGGCGGCTCCAGTTCCCGCTGGGAATCGTCGACGCCGATACCTACGTGCTCACCATTCCGATGGCCGGCCGGGAGGAACTGCTCGCGCTGCTGGTGTTCATCGGCGGGCTGTCGGCCGCCACCGGCATGGTGATCGTGGAGACGATCGCGCTGTCGACGATGGTGTGCAACGACCTGGTGATGCCCGTGCTGCTGCGCATGAAGAGCCTGCGGCTCACCGAGCGTCCCGACCTCACCGGGTTGCTGCTCGGCATCCGGCGCGGTGCGATCGTGCTGCTTCTCCTGCTGGGCTACCTGTACTTCCGGCTCGCCGGGGAGGCGTACGCCCTGGTGTCGATCGGCCTGATCTCGTTTGCCGCGGTGGCGCAGTTCGCGCCGGCGGCGCTCGGCGGCATCTTCTGGAAGGGCGGCACGCGCCGCGGCGCGCTCGCCGGGCTGGTCGCCGGATTCCTGGTCTGGTCTTACGCGCTGCTGCTGCCGGCGCTCGCGCGCTCGGGGTGGTTGCCGATCGGGCTGCTCGAGCGCGGACCCTGGGACATCGAACTGTTGAAGCCGCTGGCGCTCTTCGGGCTGCAGGGTCTGGACCAGATCACCCACGCGATGATCTGGAGCATGGTGGCGAACGTGGGCGCGTACGTCGCGGTGTCGCTCGCGGGTTCGCCGAGCGCCGAAGAGACGCGCCAGGCGAGCCTGTTCGTCGACGTGTTCCGTCGCAGCGGCGACGCGGGCGGGGCGCGCTTCTGGCGCGGCAAGGCGTCGGCCCCGGATCTCCGCAACCTGCTCGTGCGCTTCGTCGGCGCGGAGGCGGCCGACGGGGCTTTCGCCGCCTACGCGCGTGCACGCGGCCTCGCGTGGCCGCGCGAGCCGCTGCCGGCGGACGCGGGGCTCGTCCACCACGTCGAGACCCAGCTCGCCGGCACCATCGGGGCGGCCTCGGCGCGCATCATGGTGGCCGCGGTGGTGAAGGAGGAGGCGCTGTCGCTGGAGGAAGTCCGCACCATCCTCGGCGAGGCCTCGCAGGTGGTGATGTACAGCCTGCAGCTCGAGCAGAAATCGCGCGAGTTGGAGGCGGCGACCGCGGGGCTGCGCGCCGCCAACGAGCGCCTGAAGGATCTCGACCGCCTGAAGGACGATTTCCTCTCCACCGTGACGCACGAGTTGCGCACGCCGCTCACCTCCATCCGCGCCTTCACCGAGATTCTCAACCAGGAACCCGACATCGGCGTCGCGCAGCGCCAGCGCTTCCTCGGCATCGTCACCAAGGAGACAGAGCGCCTGACGCGACTCATCAACCAGGTGCTGGATCTGGCCAAGATCGAGTCGGGCCGCGCCGACTGGCACGAGTCGCGCGTCGACATGCGCGAAGTGGTCGCCGACGCGGCGAGCGCGATGGGGCAGGTGTTCCAGGAGAGAGGCATCCGCGTGGAGCTGAAGCTGCCCGAGCGCGTGCGCGCCGTGAGCGCCGACCTGGACCGCATGACACAGGTGATGCAGAACCTGCTGTCGAACGCGGTCAAGTTCTGCAGCCCGGGCGACGGCCATGTCGAGATCGAGCTCTGCGAGCAGGCGGGCTGGCTGCGCGTGGACGTGCGCGACAACGGCCCGGGCGTCGCGCCGCGGGATCGCGAAGTCATCTTCGACAAGTTCCACCAGGTCGGCGACACGCTCACCGAGAAGCCGCAGGGCACCGGCCTCGGGCTGCCGATCAGCCGCCATATCGTCGAACACCACGGCGGGCGCATCTGGGTGCAGGCCGGCGCCCCGGGCGCGCACGGCAGCGCGGGCGCGTGCTTCTCCTTTACACTGCCGCTGTTGCGCGACGCGGCACTGGAGGAGGCGGCCTGATGGGGCGGCGGATCCTGATCGCCGAAGACGAGCCGAACATCGTCACTTCGCTGGAGTTCCTGATGCGCAAGTGCGAGTACGAGGTGTGCGTGGCGCGCGACGGCGAGGAAGCGCTCGAGCAGATCGAGGCGTTCCGTCCCCACCTGGTGCTGCTCGACGTGATGTTGCCGCGCAAGAGCGTTTTCGAGGTATGCCGGCGAGTCCGCGAGGATCCGCGCTGCGAGGCGATCCGTATCGTGATGCTCTCGGCCCGCGGCCGCGACAAGGAAATCGCCAAGGGCCTCGCGCTCGGCGCCGATGCCTACGTCACCAAGCCGTTTTCCACCAGGGATCTGGTGGCGAAGGTGCGCGAGCTGCTCCCGGAGTCGGTCTGACATGCAGCGGCACGCGCCGACCGCCTACGTGGTCGAGGACGACGAGTCGATCCGCACGCTGTGGGGCTGGTTGATGGAGTCGAACGGCATCGCCGTGCGCACCTTCGTCTCGGCCGCCGAGTTCATCGCCGCCTACCGCGGCGAGCCCGGCTGCCTGGTGCTCGACGTGCGCCTGCCGGGCATGAGCGGCCTGGAACTCCAACAGTACCTGCGGCGCAACGGCATCGAGATCCCGATCGTGTTCATGAGCGCGCACGGCGACGTGCCCACCGCGGTGAGCGCCATGAAGGGCGGCGCGGTCGACTTCATCCAGAAGCCGTTCGGCTACCGCGAAGTGCTTGCGATCATCGCCAAGGCCTTCGAGCGCGATACCGAGATACGCGCGTGGCGCGCGCGGCTCGCGGGGCTCACCGAGCGCGAGCGGGCGGTGCTGCAGCGCCTGATGGCGGGCAAGCCGAACAAGGTCATCGCCGCCGAGCTCGATCTCAGCGTGAAAACCGTCGAGTACCACCGCGCGAATCTCATGGAGAAGGCCGGGGCGCGCTCGGTCGCCGAGCTGGTCCATATTGCGATGCAGCACCCGCATTAGGGTTTTCCCTAGTGGTCCTGGCGCAGGCGCGCCGCTAGCATGCCACCGGCTGCCCAGGAAACTCTTATAAGGGGGAGGCACATGGCCGGTCTGACGCCCGCGCAACGCGAAGCGTACTGGAGGAAGACGTCCACACGCATGTGGATCATCATGATCCTGTGGTTCTTCTTCAGCTTCTTCGTGCACCTGTTCGCCGTACAGCTCAATACCGTGCAGTTCCTCGGCTTTCCGCTCGGCTTCTACATGGCCGCGCAGGGTTCGCTGATCGCGTTCGTGGTGCTGTGCTTCTGGAACGCGATCGGGCAGAACAAGATCGACCAGGAGTTCGGCGTGAGCGAAGACTGAGGAGAGCCCATGGCCACCCAATCCAGAGCCTTCATCGACAACCTCGGCAAGATCTACGGCATCTATGCCGGGGGTTTCATCGGCTTCGTCATCGTCCTTGCCATCCTCGAGCAGATGGGGGTGTCGAACAAGATCATCGGCTACTGCTTCGTGTTCCTCACGATCGGGGTCTACGCCTACATCGGCGTGATCTCGCGCACCGTCGTGCTCTCGGAGTACTACGTCGCCGGGCGCGTGGTGCCGCCGTTCTTCAACGGCATGGCGACCGGCGCCGACTGGATGAGCGCGGCCTCGTTCATCTCGATGGCGGGCGGCCTGTACCTGCAGGGCTACGGCGGCCTGGGCTACGTGCTCGGCTGGACCGGCGGCTACGTGCTGGTCGGCGTGCTGCTCGCGCCCTACCTGCGCAAGTTCGGCCAGTTCACGGTGCCGGACTTCCTCGGCGTGCGCTACGAGGGCAACACCGCGCGCCTGTGCGGCGTGGTCGTGCTGTTCTGCGCCTCGTTCACCTACATCGTCTCGCAGTGCTTCGGCATCGGCATCATCACCTCGCGCTTTCTCGGCATCCCGTTCGAGATCGCGGTGTTCGTCGGCCTGATCGGCATCCTGGTGTGCT
>JADLDQ010000341.1 GCA_020846575.1 Burkholderiales bacterium | reverse complement strand
CTACGTGACGCTCCCCAACATCATGAAGGCAAAGAAGAAGCCCCTGGACCTGATCAAGCCCGAGGCGCTCGGCGTGGACGTGACGCCGCGCATCGCGACGCTCAAGGTCGAGGAGCCGCCCAGGCGCAAGGCGGGGGTGAAGGTGCCTGACGCGCATGCGCTGGTCGAGAAGCTGCGCAACGAAGCCAAAGTGATCCAGTGAGTCCGACATGAGCATCCTCGTCATCGCCGAGCACGACAACCAGTCCCTCAAGGGCGCGACCCTCAACGCGGTGAGCGCCGCCCTGGAGATCGCGAAGGCCGCCAGATCGGACGTCCATGTGCTCGTGGCGGGCGCCAACGCCGCCGGGGCGGCGCAGGCCGCCGCGGCCACCGCCGGTATCGCCAGAGTGCTGCACGCCGACGCGCCCCATTACGCCGAGCACCTCGCGGAGCCGCTCGCGGCGCTGGTCGCGGCGCTGGTCAGGGATTCGGCGCCGGGTTACAGCCACGTGCTCGCGACCGCCACCAGCTTCGGCAAGAACCTGATGCCGCGAGTGGCGGCGCTCTGCGACGCCGCGCCGGTCTCCGACATCACCGCAGTGGTGGACGCCGATACCTTCGTTCGGCCGATCTACGCGGGCAACGCGATGGCGACGGTCCGTTCAAAGGACGCGCTGAAGGTGATCACGGTGCGGGCGACCGGGTTCGACGCCGCGCCCGCGAGCGGCGGCGGCGCCCCGGTCGAAGCGCTGCCGGCGGCTCCGGACCCGGGCCTGTCGAGCTTCGTCGGGCGCGCGCTCACCAAGACCGAGCGGCCGGAGCTCACCGCCGCGCGCATCATCGTCTCGGGCGGCCGCGGCATGGGCTCGGCGGAGAACTTCAAGCTGCTCGAGCCCCTCGCCGACCGCCTGGGCGCGGCGATGGGCGCCTCGCGCGCGGCGGTGGATTCCGGCTACGTCCCCAACGACTGGCAGGTCGGCCAGACCGGCAAGATCGTCGCGCCCGAGCTGTACGTCGCGGTGGGCATCTCCGGGGCCATCCAGCACCTGGCGGGCATGAAAGACAGTCGCGTGATCGTGGCCATCAACAAGGACGAGGAGGCGCCGATCTTCCAGGTGGCCGACTACGGCATCGTGGGCGACCTGTTCAAGGTGGTGCCCGAGCTGGTGAAGGCGCTGGGGTAAGGCGGTGCTGGAGCTGCCCCGGGCGTGCGGGGTGCCGGTGACGGCATTGTGGCTGCTCCCCATTTCACGAGGTTCGCGGGGCGAACCTCGTGAAATGGGGACCTCTGATGGCGCGTGCGGTCATCTGGCCATGCAGGATTTCTCGTGCCGACTTGCGGGTGGATGATCAGCCGTCTTTGCCCGGTCCTGCGGCAGGAGTGCGAACATGAGCGACTACACCGCCCCCCTTGAAGACATGATGTTCGTGCTCCAGGACCTGGCCGGCCTGGACACTGTCGCGAAGCTGCCGGGTTGCGAGGAGGCGACACCGGAGGTAGTGCGGCAGATTCTCGAGGAGTGCGGCCGCTTCTCCTCCGAGGTGCTCGCGCCGCTCAATCACAGCGGCGACAAGGAGGGCTCCATCTGGAGGGCGGGTGAGGTGACCACGCCCAGCGGCTTCCGCGAGGCCTACCGGCAGTTCGTCGAAGGCGGCTGGAATTCGCTGCAGTTCCCGTCCGCGTACGGCGGGCAGGACCTGCCCAAGCTGGTCGCCACCCCGGCGATGGAGATGTGGCAGTCGGCGAACCTCTCGTTCTCGCTGTGCCCGCTCCTGTCCACCGGTGCGGTCGAGGCGCTGCTGATCGCCGGAAGCGAAGCGCAGAAACGCACCTACCTGCCCAAGCTGGTGAGCGGCGCGTGGACCGGGTCGATGAACCTCACCGAGCCGCAGGCGGGATCGGATCTCGCGCTCATCAAGACGCGCGCCGAGCGCCAGGCCGACGGCAGCTACCGCGTCCGCGGCCAGAAGATCTTCATCACCTACGGCGAGCACGACCTGGCGGAGAACATCGTGCACATGGTGCTCGCCCGCACACCGGGCGCACCCGAGGGCGTGCACGGTCTGTCGTTCTTCATCGTGCCCAAGTTCCTGGTGAATGCGGACGGCTCTTGCGGCGCGCGCAACGACCTCGCCTGCGCCTCGATCGAGCACAAGCTCGGCATCCATGCGAGTCCGACCGCGGTGATGGTCTATGGCGAGCGGGAGGGCGCCAGCGGCTACCTCGTGGGCGAGGAGAACGCGGGCCTTGCGATCATGTTCATCATGATGAACGCGGCGCGCTTCGCCGTGGGGCTGCAGGGCCTCGGCGTCGCCGAGCGCGCCTACCAGAAGGCGCTCGCCTACGCGAAGGAGCGCCTGCAGAGCCGCGACCTCTCGGGCGCGCCCGGCCCCGCGCCCATCATCCGCCACCCCGATGTGCGGCGCCTGCTGATGGGGATGAAAGCGCGCATCGAGGCGATGCGCGCGCTCGCCTGCGTGACCGCCGCCTCCATGGACATCGCGCGCCGCCATCCGGACGAGGCCGAGCGCGCGCGCCAGCAGGCCTTCGTCGACTTCCTGATCCCGGTGGTCAAGGGCTGGTGCACCGAGTGCGGGGTTGAGGTCGCCTCGGCGGGCATCCAGGTGCACGGCGGCACCGGATTCATCGAGGAGACCGGGGCGGCGCAGTACTACCGGGACGCCCGCATCACCACCATCTACGAAGGCACCACCGCCATCCAGGCGAACGACCTGGTCGGGCGCAAGCTCGCGCGCGAGGGCGGCGCGACCGCGCGGGCGGTGGCCGGGATGATGCGCGCGACCGAGGCCGAACTCGCGAAGCAGGCGGGGGAGGACTTCGCCGCCATCCGCGCGCGCTTCGCCGAGGGCATCGAGGCGTTTTCGGCGTGCGTGGAGTGGATCGACAGGATCTACGCCGCCGACGCGAAGGCGGCGCACGCCGGCTCGGTGCCCTTCCTGGAACTCGCGGGCATCGTCTGTGGCGGCTGGCAGATGGCGCGCGCCGCGCTCGCCGCGCAGCGGCGGCTCGAGGCGGGGGACGGGGAATCGGGGTTCTGCCGCGCGAAAATCACGACCGCGCGTTTCTTTGCCGAGCACCTGCTGGGCAGGACGCCGGCGCTGCGCGCGGCCATCGTCGAGGGGGCGGGCAGCGTGATGGCGCTCGGGGAAGACCGGTTCTGAGCCGGACCGCGGCCGCTCGCGCGCCGGGGCGCGTCACGCCTTCAGCGGGAACACCATCATGGTCGTCGTGCCGTGGGCGTAGAGCGTCCCCGACGCATCGGTGACGCGCCCCTGTGCGGTGGCGACTCGACGGCCCGGGTGGATGACTCGGCCTTCGCACAAGAGCTTCCCCGTGTCCAGGGAGATCGGCCGCACGAAGTTGATCTTCAGCTCGAGCGTCGTCGCCGCCGCTCCCGCGGGCAGCGTGGACTGGATACTGCTGCCCATGCAGGAATCGAGCAGGGTGCTCGCCAAGCCGCCGTGCGCGATGCCGATCAGGTTGGTGAACTGCTCGCCGGGCAGGCACTCGATCAGCACCCGTCCTTCCTCTGCCTCGACCACGTCGAAGCCGAACAGGCAGGACATGGGGGAGGGGGGTATCTCACCCGAGACGATCCCCCGCAGGAACTGCAGGCCGGTGAGATCGCGGTAGTCATGGCGGCCGGCGGGAGCGGCCCAGGTGATCTCGAGGGTTCTCCTGGTCATTCGAGCTTCACATGTTCGGATAATTCGGCCCCTCGCCGCCCTGGGGCGCCACCCAGACGATGTTCTGGCTCGGGTCCTTGATGTCGCAGGTCTTGCAGTGCACGCAGTTCTGGGCATTGATCTGCAGCCGCGGTTTGCCCGCCTCGTCGTCGACGAACTCGTATACCCCCGCCGGGCAAAAGCGCTGCTCGGGCCCTCCGTAGCGCGCGAGGTTGAGCGCCACCGGCACCGCGGGGTCCTTCAACGTGAGGTGCACCGGCTGGTTCTCTTCGTGGTTGGTGTTGGAGAGGTACACCGAGGAGGGCAGGTCGAAGCTCGCCACGCCGTCGGGCTTGGGGTAGTCGATACGCGCGCATTCCGCGGCGGGCCTGAGCGTCTCGTGGTCGGCGTGGCGGTGGTGCAGCGTCCAGGGGAACTTGCCGCCGAGCAGGAACTGCTCGATGCCGACCATGAACGAGCCCGCGTACAGGCCCTTGGCCATCCACTGCTTGAAGTTGCGAGCCCGCCACAGTTCTTCGAACAGCCACGATTCGCGGAATGCCGCCGGGTAGCGCTCCAGCTCGTCGCCGGCGCGGCCGGCGGCCACGGCCTCGAAGGCGGCTTCGGCGGCGAGCATGCCCGACTTGATCGCCGCGTGCGTGCCCTTGATGCGCGAGGCGTTGAGGAAGCCCGCGTCGTCGCCGATCAGACAGCCGCCGGGAAACACGAGCTTCGGCAGCGACAGGATGCCGCCCGCCGCGATGGCGCGCGCGCCGTAGGCGAGGCGCTTTCCGCCTTCGAGGAAGGCGCGGATCTCGGGATGGGTCTTGTAACGCTGGAACTCCTGGAACGGGCTCAGCCAGGGGTTGGTGTAGGCGAGGCCGACCACGAAACCGACCGCCGCCAGCCGGTCCTCCATGTGGTAGACGAAGGAGCCGCCGTAGGTGTCGGGCTGGAGCGGCCAGCCGGCGGTGTGCACCACCAGGCCCGGCACGTGGTTCTTCGGGTCGAGCTCCCAGAGTTCCTTCAGCCCGATGCCGTAGACCTGCGGGTCCGATCCCTGGCGCAGTTCGAAGCGCTCGGTAAGCTGCCGGCCGAGCTGACCGCGGCAGCCCTCGGCGAAGAAGCTGTACTTCGCCCGCAGTTCGATGCCGGGCTGGTACTGGGCGGTGGGCTTGCCATCGCGGCCCACGCCCATGTCGCCGGTGGCGACGCCGGCGACCCGGCCGTCTTCGTAGAGCACTTCCGCGCCGGCGAAGCCGGCGTAGATCTCCACGCCGAGCGCCTCGGCCTTCTTTCCCAGCCAGCGGCACACGTTGCCCAGGCTCGCGGTGTAGCAGCCGTGGTTCCTGAAACACGCGGGCAGCAGGGCTTCGGGCACGCGCCGCGCGCGGTTCGCGGAGAGGAACTGGAAGCGCTCCTCGGTGACCTCGGTAGCGAGCGGCGCCCCGAGCGCCTTCCAGTCGGGGAACAGCTCCGCGAGCCCGCGCGGGTCGATGACCGCGCCTGAGAGAATGTGCGCGCCTATCTCGGAACCCTTGTCGATCAGGCACACGCAGAGCTCGCTGTGCGCCTGGGCGGCGAGTTGCTTCAGCCGGATCGCGGCCGCGAGCCCCGCCGGACCGCCGCCGACGACGAGCACGTCGTATTGCATCGATTCGCGCTGGGCCATGTTGTTCCCGGTGGATTGCGAACGCGCCGCCGCACCGCGCTGGCCAGGACAGGGTCCCATGCGGCGCGGCTGCGGGCCCGGCGGATTATAGGATGCTGCGGCAGGCACCCTTGCGGAGAGTGCGCCTTCGAAGGTGCCTTCGAAGGCGGATTCCGGTACCATTCGCGGGCCGCCCTTGCGTGTCCCGCGGCGGCATCCAGCCCCGCTCCGCGCTGCTTCGACGAACCATGACGAGCACCGGCGATCCACATCACGATCTTCTTCACGAGAGGCAAACGCAATGAAAAAGGTGTATCCAGATGCCCGGTCCGCCCTGGATGGACTCCTCAAGGACGGGATGAGCGTCGCCGCCGGCGGCTTCGGCCTGTGCGGCATCCCGGAGAATCTCATCAACGCGCTCGTCCAGAGCGGCGTGAAGAACCTCACCATCGTCGGCAACAACGCCGGCGTGGACGACTTCGGCATGGGCCTGTTGTTGAAGACCCGGCAGGTGAAGAAGGTGATCGCCTCCTACGTCGGTGAGAACAAGGAGTTCGAGCGCCAGGCGCTCGCTGGTGAGCTGGCTCTGACGCTGCGGCCGCAGGGCACGCTCGCCGAGGCGCTGCGCGCGGGCGGCGCGGGCATCCCGGCCTTCTACACCCGTACCGGGGCGGGCACCAAGCTCACCGAGGGCAAGGAGACGCGCGTGTTCAACGGCGAGCAGTACGTGCTCGAGGAATCGATCCGCACCGACCTGTCGATCGTCAAGGCCTGGAAGGGCGACAAGAGCGGCAACCTGATCTACAACAAGACCGGGCAGAACTTCAATCCCATGATCGCCGCCTGCGGCCGGGTGACGGTGGCCGAAGTCGAGGAGCTGGTCGAGGTCGGCGAGCTGGACCCGGACGGCATCGACACGCCGGCCGTGTACGTGGACCGTATCGTCAAGGGCGCGAAGTACGAGAAGCGCATCGAGTTCCGCACCGTCTCGGGTGCGGCGGCCTCGAAGAAGGAAAACCCCATCCGCGCCATGATCGCGCAGCGCGCGGCCAAGGAGCTGCGCGACGGCTACTACGTGAACCTCGGCATCGGCATGCCGACGCTGGTGGCCAACTACATTCCCGAGGGCGTGACCGTCACGCTGCAGTCGGAGAACGGGCTGCTCGGCATCGGCCCCTTCCCCACGGAGGACAAGCTCGATCCCGACCTCATCAATGCGGGCAAGCAGACGGTGACCACCATCCCGGGGTCGAGCTTCTTCTCCAGTGCCGAGTCCTTTGCCATGATCCGCGGGGGTCACATCGACCTCGCCATCCTCGGCGGCCTGGAAGTCGCCGACAACGGCGATCTCGCCAACTGGATGGTGCCGGGCGCGATGGTGAAGGGGCCGGGCGGCGCCATGGACCTGGTGGCGGGCGTGCGGCGCGTGATCGTGCTCATGGAACACACGGCCAAGGACGGCAGCCCGAAGATCCTGAAAGCGTGCAAGCTTCCGATCACCGCCAAGGGCGTGGTATCGATGATCATCACCGATCTTTGCGTGTTCGAGGTCGAGCGCGGCAAGGGCCTGGTGCTGAAGGAGCTGCACGAAGGCGTGAAGCTGGAGGACGTCAAGGCGAAGACCGGCTGTGAATTCCGGGTGGCTCTGAGCGGCTGAACTGCGCTCGGCAGGGCGCCGGGCGAAGGGGGCGGATCGCCCCCTTCGCTTTTCGCAAGACCGGACTGTTTCGCAAGACCGGACTGTTTCGCAAGATCGGACTGTTTCGCAAGATCGGACTGTTTCGCAAGATCGGACTGTTTCGCAAAACCAGACTGTTTCGCAAGACCGGACTGTTTCGCAAAACCGGGCTCTTCGGTTGCCTGCGAGGGCTCACTCCAGCAGTCTTGTTTGCACTTCCCGAAAGCGCTGCTCGATCGCGGCTTGCGCCGGGTGCCGCCCGTCGCGCACCACCCAGCGGCCGCCGACCATGACGTGTCTCACCAGCCGCTCGTTGCCGGTGAAGAGCAGGGCGTCCATCAGCCGGTCGCCGCTGCGGCCCTCGAGGTGTACGTGCGCGCCGTCCAGCACCACCAGGTCGGCACGCCGCCCGGGCGCGATCGCGCCTGCCGCCCGGCCGAGCGCCTGGCCGCCGCCTCGGGCCGCCTCGACCCACAGCCCGGTGCCCACCGCGCTGCGCGCCGGGGCCGTGATCACGTTGCGCCGGCGCAGCTGCAGGCGCTGGCCGTACTCGAGCCAGCGCAGTTCCTCGACCGGGCTCTGCGAGAGGTTGCTGCCGCTGCCGATCGCGTAGCGCCCGCCTTTGTCCGCGTAGCGGTTGAACGGGAACACGCCGTCACCCAGATTTCCCTCGGTCGTGGGACACACGCACACCACTGCGCCGCTGGCCGCGAGGCGCTCGGCTTCGGCGCTCGTGGCGTGCGTGCAGTGCACCAGGCACCAGCGTGCGTCCACGCGGGCGTGGTCCAGCAGCCACTGCACCGGGCGCAGGTCGCACCAGCTCGTGCAGTCGTTGACCTCCCGCACCTGCTCGGCCACGAGCATGTGAACCGGCGCGGTGGGATCCACGGCGTCAAGGCCCGCCAGCAGGTCGGCGAGGCTCGCCGGGTCCACCGCGCGCAGCGAGTGCGGCGCGACCCCGAAGCGCACCTCCGGATTTCCCGGAAAGGACGCGCGCAGATCGAGCAGCATCGAAAGCACCTGCTCGGGGTTCGCGGCGAAGCGCTTCTGCGCGCTCGCCAGCGGCTGACCGCCGAAGTTGGACTGGCAGTAGAGCGAGGGCAGGAGCGTGATCGCGATCCCGGCTTCCTGCGCCGCCCGCAGGCACGCGAATGCCATCTCTGCGGGACGGCGGTAGGGTTTGCCGTCCGGGCCGTGGTGCAGGTAGTGGAACTCGGCGACCGAGGTGTAGCCGCTTCGCAGCAGCTCGCAGTACAGCCACGCGGCGATTGCGTGTGTCTCCTCGGGGCCGATGCGCGCGGTGAAGGCGTACATGACTTCGCGCCAGTTCCAGAAACTGTCCTCGGGACCTGTCATGCGCTCGGCGAGTCCCGCCAGCGCGCGCTGGAAGGCGTGCGAGTGCGCATCGGGCATGCCGGGGATCAGCGGCCCGCCCGCATGCTCTGCGCGCCCTGCGGCCGGTCGGGCTGCGTCGAGACGATGTCACCTCGATCGTCGATCTCGATGATCACCTCACGGGCCCAGCCGGCTGGCAGCAGGGCTTCGGGTGCGTAGATCGCGTTCATCGCGGGGAGTTCGATATGTCCGGATCGGGGGCGGGCGGCGCGGCGGACCGCGCCGGCATCGGCGCGCGCCCCGGACGAAGTTCCAGCGGCGGCGCGCCCGCCATTGGGAATGATAGCGGAGGCCGGCGCACCGGACCTGGTATCAAGAAGAGACTGAACCAGTCGAGGTGATGCCCGAGTACAAGGCCTGTACTCCACTGGCGAGATGCCCGGCCTGTGGATCGTCTACCCGAACCGGCGCGTGCTCTACCGGACTCTCGTGCTGATCGACTTCCTCTCCAGGGAACTCCAGTAACATCGCGGGAAAGGAGAGTCGCCGATGCGCATCTGGGAGCAGGGCCTGGTCGCCACCTACACGCTGCAGGGCTACAAGGAAATGATCTACGAGCACTACCGAGCGTATCAGCGCCCCGGCACGGTGATCGAGATCCATGGCGTCAAGGACGAGGTGAGCGAGGCGTCGGCGCGCATCGCCGGCAAGGTGGTGAACTACGCATACCTGCACCGCCAGCACGACAACCAGATCCTGAAGAACATCCTGCGCGCCGAGAAGGAAGGCTACGACGCGGTGCTGATCGGCGTGCTGCAGGACCCGGGCCTGCGCGAGGCGAGGAGCATTGTCGACATCCCGGTGCTCGGCTACGGCGAAGTCTCGATGCTCACCGCACTCACGCTCGGCGAGCGCTTCTCGTTCCTGTGCATCAACCCGCAGATGGACGCCCTGGTCTCGCAGATGATCCGCGAGCGCGGCCTCGAGGCGCGCGCTACGCCGACCACCTACATCGAGTGCGGCTATCCGGACCTCGAAGCCGCGGTGCAGGGCAAGCCCGAGAACTTCATCCGCGCCTTCGAAGGCGCCGCGAAGCGCGCCATCGCCGCCGGCGCGGACGTGCTGCTCCCGGGCCAGACCATCATCACCGAGCTCCTTTGGAAGGCCGGCGTCACGCGCTTCGACGACGCGGTGGTGCTCGACCCGCGGCTGCCGATGCTGCGCATGGTGGAGACCCTGGTGGAGCTGCGCAAGGCGGGGGTCACGCCGTCGCGGCGCGGTTTCTACTGGGCGAAGCCGCCGGCGGATCTCT
>JADLDQ010000340.1 GCA_020846575.1 Burkholderiales bacterium | reverse complement strand
GGCCAGACGCGAGAGCTTACGGCGCAGGGTCTTCACCTCGGGGGCGCGGTCCAGCCCGAGCACGCGCCCCAGGCTTGGCGGGGATCGCTCCTTGAGCGCCTCGGGACGCTTGATGCGCAACAAGGCCATCAGCAGCAGCGCCAGGATCGTGGTGCGAAGGCCGTAGAACGCCGGGCCGATGGAGCCGTAGACCTCGCGGGCGGCGGCGAACACGCCGCTTTGCACCAGGCTCGGAGCGGCCAGCAACACCCCGGCACCGGGTACCGCGGCAGCGTTACCAAACAGCGGGGCGGCGTCATCGAGCAGACCGACGTGCGCGAAGAACCGGTCCAGGCGGCGGTCGCCCGGCTCGGTATCGGCGCTGGCGGTGACCGGTTCGGTTGCCGAGAAAGCGGACAGGTTTGGGTCCGCAGCCGGCACCTTCTGCGGCGGGGCTACTTCTGCGCTTGGCACCGTGCCCGCGGCCTTGGCGCTCACTGAAGCGGACAGGTTTGGGTCCGCACCCACCGGGGTCGGCAGCAGGGCAAACTGCTCGAGGAGCAGGCGCGCTCCAACCCAAGCGTCGCAGACGCTTGCGAACGCTCTTCTCGTCTACCCCCAAGCGCTGAGCGATGGCGCGCTTGGACAGACCTTCAGCCTTGAGGCGCGCCACGTGACGATCGCGACCCGCGCCGCGCGCTCGACCGCGCGGGTAGCCGCTGCCGCGACCCAGGGCAGCGAGCCCCCCTTCATCGAAGCGGCGCTCGTGCCGGCGCAGCGTGCGCGCCGAGCATCCAAACGCGCGTGCGACTTCGCTCTGGCGCGCCAGCCCCTGCGCGACCCGCGTCACCATCGCGTGCGCGGCGGCCGTACGGTCAGCGCTGTCGAAGTGCGCCACCACAACGCCGCTCGCCACCACGGCGCGGTGATCGCCCTCCACGTGAATCAGGCAGTGATCATTGATAACGACCGAGTCGTGCTTCCCCCGATCGTCGCTGAAGCGTCGTTGCTGCGCGCCATTGTCCATGCGCGCAACTGTGCGCCGCGCGCCGCAAATCCGCCGCCGGCCCCCGGGAAAAGCGGACAGGTTTAGGTCCGCACCCCCTCGAGGGCAAACCCAAGCGCCTACATGGAGACCTTGACCCCTATGTCAGGAGTTCTGAACCCTGTTCCACGTGCTGGAGCATGGCGCGAGCGGCACGATAGCGTCCGAGGAGATCCGCGCCGCGGCTTGCATCGTGGGCTGGCATTTGAACGAGGCACGGCGCCTGCTCGCCGACCTGGACACGCCGCCATCTCTTGCCGCAGCGATCCGGCTCGATTCCTGGCTGCGCAACGAAGCACAGGCCAACGACACCGATCGCGTGCTGACGAAGCGGATTTACCAGTATGGTCCGAACGGCGTCCGTTACAGCCGCGACCTGCGCGCCGCGCTCGCCATCCTCGCCGAGCGCGGCCGGGCGAAGATGGAGGAAGACGGACGCCGGCGGGCCCTGGCGATCAATCCGGTGCTGCTGGTTGAGCAGGAGTGACCGTCGACGATTCGATTTCGACACCAGAGGGGGCTGCTGCTCTTGCTACCGTCGCCCGACGAGAAAGCTGATCGGTAGCAGGAGTAGCAATGTTAGCAGTGGTTGTCGGGTCGGAAAATTGACCTTTTGATCTCATGGTGGGACAATCCCACCATGATCCTGACCCTCGATGCCAAGCGCCGTCTGACCGTTCCCGCAGGTCTTGCCCCGGCTTCGCCCGGAGATACCGTCGAAGCCCGTTTCGATGCTGAAGAGAACGAGCTTGTGTTCCGCCGCATCGCGGGCACGGGCGACTGGCTTGCCGTGCTGAGTGAGTGCCCGGTGAGCATGGACGATCTGCCGCCTCGCCGGAGGGAGCCCGCAAGGCGCCGGCGGATTTGAACTGGCTGCTTGATACCGATGTAATCTGCCAGCCGGCCAAGCGCCAGGGGGACGCCCGCGTGATCGCCTGGCTGCACCAGGAGCGCGACCGCTGCTTCACCAGCGCCATCGTCATTGCCCAACTTGCGTACTGGGTGCGCTCGAAGGAGGGTCGCCAAGGCCGCGATTTGCAGGATTGGCTGAGGCGTTTGGTCGATGCGCTCGGCGGTCGCATTCTCGGTTTCAACGTTTCTGTCGCGCATGTGTGGGCCGATCAGGAACACCTGCTGGAAAAGCAAGGTAAGCGCATGCCCGTGGAAAACGGCTACATCGCCGCCACTGCGCGGCGTCACGGTCTGACGATCGCCACGGGCAACGACAAGGACTTTCGCCGGCCCGCCTTGAAGGTCTTCAATCCGTTCAAGGAACTGCCGCCTGTCTGACGCAGCGCGACGAATTGAAAGCGATGCTCAAGATGTACCCGAATTCGGCGAAATCGAAAATGAAAGCACCGATTAAGGCCAGGCATGCGCCCAAGCGCGACCTGTTCGCAGAATTGAGCGAAGGCATGACCGCATTGGCGCGGCTCCGGCCCGAACCACGAAAAGCGGGTACGAAAGCGGGTACAAGACGCGCCACTTCGGTGAGATTGTGAGCAGCGACGTGGGGTTGCCGGCGCAATTGCTGTTCAACGTCCGACGCTGCTCACCGTGGCGGCTGCACCGGGGTCCCGCTGGCGAGAGCCAGCCGAGCCGCGGTGAGCGCGCGCCACTCCGCCGCGGATCTCACCAGGATGGAGCAGATCTCCGGCTGTATCGAGGGCTCGCTGGTCGCGGCGTGCGCCGCGAACTTCTCGCGGAACCGCCGCGCGTAGAGTTCCCACTCGCCGCAGCGGTAGCCGCCGGAGGAGGCGTGCACCAGCATCAGGTCGCCTGCCGCCGCGACGCGAACGCCTTGAAGCCAGGCGCGAAAGCTGAAATCGATGTCGTACAGATGCCAGCCATCGAACACCGTCGCGTCGAACCCGAGCTTCTCCGCCACTTCCCGGCGCGCCGCTATGAATACGCCGTCGAGGGCCTGGATGCGCGGGGCGAGCAGGGCGGCGCTGCCGTAGGCGGTCACGTTCAGCCGTTCCGGCGCGGCCGCTTCCATGGCGACCTGCCCGGCCAGGTGCGGCCAGCCGGC
>JADLDQ010000517.1 GCA_020846575.1 Burkholderiales bacterium | reverse complement strand
GCCGCCGCAGACGGCGTCGCGGCCTTCGAGCTGCGGTTCGCGCCGCAGCTTCACACCGGCGACGGGCTCACGCTCGACCAGGTGATGGAGGCCGTGATCGCGGGCATCAAGGACGCCCCGATGCCGGTCAAGCTGATCGTCTGCTCGCTCCGCCACGAGAACGTCCTGCCGCACAACCCCGTCAAGGAGTTGGTGGACCTGGCGATCAAGTACAAGGAGCACGTCGGGGTGTTCGACCTTGCCGCCGACGAGCACGCCTTCCCTGGCGTGCTGCCCTGGTGGGCGCCCGAAGCCGAGCGCGCACGCGCGGCCGGCATCGAGCTCACCATCCACCTGTGGGAGACCGACGAGCCGACGGACACGGACATCGAGATGCTGGAGCGCTACGGCCTCCAGAGGCTCGGTCACGGGTTCCGTGGCAACCGGCAGGGCGACCGCGTGCTCGAGGTGTGTCCCACCTCCAACGTGGTCACCGGTCAGGTCAAGTCCATCAAGGACCACCCGAGCGGCCGCCTCTTCCGGCAGGGCAAGAAGGTGACGGTCAACACCGACGGCACCCTCTTCACCCGCGTCGACCTGACGGCGGAGTACCTGAAGCTGGCTCGCGCGTTCGGCTGGGGCAAGAAGGAGTTCTACGCGGTCAACCTGACCGCCCTGAACGCCTCGAGCTTCGGTGCCGGCGTCAAGGCCCGGCTGCGGGCCGAGCTCGCTCAGGCTTACCTGGGCGAGTAACGTCGTCGATTACTAACCGATCACTGCCGGGGTCTCCCTTCACGGGGAGACCCCGGTTTCGGCGCTGAACATCTCTTCAGGCGCATTGAACTGGAGGCACAACAACATGTGCTCAACACACGGTCCAGGGCTGTCAGAGCTCAAGACCAACAACCGCCTGAAATACGCCACCGCGCTCAACTGCATCTTCGTGGTGCTGGAGTTCGCGGCCGGCGTCCTGTCAGGCAGTCTCGCGCTCGTCACCGACAGCGTTCACAACGCGGTGGACAGCCTCACGCTGGCCCTCGCGTTCCTCGCCAGCTGGGTTTCGCAAAAGCCCGCCGACAAACTGCGCACCTACGGCTATCATCGAGCCAAGGTGTTGATGGCGCTGATGAACGCCATCATCCTCGTCTTCGTCCTCATCGGCATCGGCTACTTCGCCTTCCAGCGGTTCGCCAACCCGATGCCCGTCGACGGGGCCATCGTCGCCATCACGGGGGCAATCGGC
>JADLDQ010000339.1 GCA_020846575.1 Burkholderiales bacterium | reverse complement strand
CGTCCCGCCTGTCGCGCGCGCCGCGGGCGTGCCGCTCCCGGGGCCGTGCCTGCGCCGGTCGGCCCGAGTGTGACCGAAGAAGAACCACCCGGCGCCCCGGCGCGCGCAGCGCAAGCCGCGAGCGCTGCCCGAGGCAGGGAACGCACCGATTCGCCGGCGCTATACTTGTTGCCTGTCACCTGCCACCCGTTACTTGCCGCCCGCGAAGCCGCCTGCGAAGCCCGGCGCCGAACCGATGAACCGCGTCATTCCGATCATGCCCGCCGCCGGCGGCGCGCCCGGGGCCGCCGCCGCGTCCCCGGCGCGCGCGCCGGTCCCGCCCTCGGGCGCGCTCACGGACGCGTTCGGGCGCACGCTTCGCGACCTGCGCATCTCGGTGACCGATCACTGCAACTTCCGCTGCACCTACTGCATGCCCAAGGAAGTGTTCGGCAAGGACTACGTGTTCCTTCCGCACGGGCAACTGCTCAGCTTCGAGGAGATCGCCCGGCTCGCGTCGGTGTTCGCCGCCCACGGGGTGAGGAAGTTCCGATTGACCGGCGGCGAGCCCCTCCTGCGACGCAACATCGAGCGCCTGATCGAGATGCTCGCCCGCATACCGGGGGTGGAACTGACGCTGACCACCAACGGTTCGGCGCTCGCAGGGCACGCGCGCGCGCTGAAGATGGCCGGGTTGCGGCGGGTGACGGTGAGCCTGGATTCGCTGGACGACGAGACCTTCCGGGCGATGAACGACGTGGACTTCCCGGTAGCGCGGGTGCTCGAAGGCATCGAGGCCGCGGCCGACGCGGGACTCTCGCCGGTCAAGATCAACATGGTGGTCAAGCGCAGCCTGAACCGCGCCAGCATCCTGCCGATGGCGCGCCGCTTTCACGGCACCGGCCACATCCTGCGCTACATCGAGTTCATGGACGTGGGCCAGACCAACGGCTGGCGCATGGACGAGGTCGTGCCCTCGCGCGAGGTGGTGCGCCTGGTCGATGCGCAGATGCCGCTGGAGCCGGTCGATGCCAACTATCCCGGCGAGGTGGCCGAGCGCTGGCGCTACCGTGACGGCGGCGGGGAGATCGGCGTCATCTCCTCGGTGACGCAGGCCTTCTGCCGGTCGTGCACGCGCGCGCGCATCTCGCCCGAGGGCAAGCTCTACACCTGCCTGTTCGCCAACCATGGCACGGACTTCCGGGCGCTGCTGCGCTCGGGTTCCAGCGACGAGGAGATCTCGGCCCTGCTGCGGCAGGTCTGGAGCGCGCGCGACGACCGCTACTCGGAACTGCGCACCCAGGCGACCGCGAACCTGCCGAAGGTCGAGATGTCCTTTATCGGCGGCTGAGGTCCGGCGCGGCTCGCCATGAAGGCAGATACGCGCATCGGCGTGAGCGGCCTCATTCTCGCCGGCGGCGCGGCGCGCCGCATGGGCGGCGTGGACAAGGGCCTGCAGCCGCTTGCAGGCCGCGCGCTCGTGGACCGGGTGATCGAGCGCTTTCGAGGCCAAGTGGAACACCTGTACATCAACCCCGCCGCCAACCAGGCGCACTACCGCGGCTACGGCTTCCCGCTCGTGGAGGATGTCTTCCGCGGCGAAGGGGCGCAGCGCGCCGGTCCCCTGGCGGGACTGCACGCGGGCCTGGCGGCCTGCGCCGATCCGCTGCTCGCCACCGTGCCCTGCGACGCGCCTTTCCTGCCCGCGGACCTCGTCGCGCGGCTGCGCGAAGCGCTCGATGCCGCTGGCGCGCACGCCGCGGTGGTTCGCACCGCCCATCGCCTCCAGTCGGTCTTCCTGCTGGCGCGGCGCGAGCTTGGGCCGGAACTCGCGCGCTTTCTCGAAGCGGGCGGCCGCAAGGTCGAAGACTGGCTTGCGACGGTTCAGGCGGTGCAAGTCCGGTTCGAGGACGAAGCGGCCTTCGCCAACCTCAACACGCTCGAGGAACTGGAGAGAATGGGAAAAGGCGCATGAGCGTGATCCTGCCGATCCGCGAATTCGCGCACCGCTTTCCCGGCTATGATCCGGCGCGCCTGCCGGTGGACTGCGCGCGGCGCATCATCCGGGCGTTCGTCGAACCCATCGGCGAGACCGAGCGCGTCGCCCTGCGCGATGCGCTCGGGCGGGTGCTCGCCGCGGACCTGGTCTCGCCCATCGACGTGCCCGGCTGCGACAACTCGGCGATGGACGGGTGGGCGGTGCGCGGCGCCGACCTCGACGCAGGCGCGGCGGTAACGCTGCGGGAGATCGGCGCCTCGTTCGCCGGCGCGCCCTTCGCCGGGACCGTCGAGCCCGGCCAGTGCGTGCGCATCATGACCGGGGCGGCGATCCCGCGCGGCGCCGACACGGTCATCGAGTACGAGCTGGCGCGCGCCGAGAATGGACGCATCACCGTCGCGCCCGGGCAGCGCCCGGGTAAGAACCGCCGGTTCGCGGGGGAGGACGTGCGCCGGGGCCAGATCGCCCTTGCGGCCGGGACGCTGATCCGTCCGGCCGAACTCGGCATGATCGCCTCGCTGGGCTTGCCGCAGGCGAGCGTGCATCGCAGGCCGCGGGTCGCGTTCTTCAGCACCGGCGACGAGCTGCGCGCGGTGGATGCGGCGCGGGACGCCGCGAGCGCAGCGCCGCAGGCGTTCGGTCTGTACGACAGCAACCGGCACGCGCTGTGGGGCATGCTCGCGCGCCTGGGGTGCGAGACGCTGGACCTGGGCGTGGTGCGCGACGATCCCCGGGCGCTGGAAGCGGCATTCCACGAAGCGGCCGCCGCCGACGCCGTGGTCACCACGGGCGGGGTTTCCGAGAGCGAAGCGGACTTCACGCGCCAGGTGCTCGGGCGCATCGCCGACAGCGTGTTCTGGGGCCTCGCCATGCGGCCCGGCCGCCCGTTCGGCTTCGGGCGGCTGCGCAATCCCCGCGCTCCGGGCTCGGGCGCTGCCTACCTCTTCGCCCTGCCCGGCAACCCGGTGGCGGCGATGGTCGCGTTCTACCAGCTGGTGCGCGGCGGCCTGCTCGCGCTCGCGGGCTGCGGGAATACCGAGCCGCCCGTCCTGCACGCGAAGGCGGGCGAGGCGATCGCGAAGAAACCCGGCCGCACCGAGTTCATGCGCGCGCGGCTGGAGCACGCCGCGGGCGAGCGGGTGGTGCGGCTGACCGGCCCGCAGGGCTCGGGCATGCTGCGCTCGATGGGCGAGGCCGACTGCCTGCTGGTGCTGCGCGAGGCGCAGTCCGGCGTCGAGGCGGGCGAGTGGGTGGAAGTGATTCCGATGGAAGGACTGGCGTGATGGCGAGGACGACGCAGGTGCCGCTGCTCGTGGTCGGCGGGGGGCTCGGGGGACTCACGGCGGCGCTGGCGCTCTCGTCGCGGGGAATCCCCTGCCACGTGGTGGAGAAATCGCCTCAGTTCGGCGAGATCGGCGCGGGGCTGCAGATCGCCCCCAACGCCTCGCGCATCCTGCACCGGCTGGGCCTGTTCGACGCGATCCGCGGGACCGCCGTGTTTCCGCAGCAGCTGGTGATGATGGACGCGGTCTCCGGCGAGCGCGTCACTTCGGTCGATCTGGGGCGCGCGTTCCTCGAGCGCTACCAGCAGCCGTACTTCGTCATCCACCGCGGCGACCTGCTCGATGCGCTGCTCGCGGCCTGCCGCTCGAAGCCATCGATCACCCTGGAAGCCGGCAAGGCGCTCGCGCGCATCGAGGACACCGCGGACGGCGCGGACGCGTTCTTCGCCGACGGCACGGTTTATCGGTGCCAGGCCATCGTCGGCGCCGACGGCCTGCATTCGAGCGTGCGCCGCCACGTCACGGGGGACGAGGAGCCGGTGTGCGAACCCTACGTCGCCTACCGCGGCGCGATCCCGATCGGCGCGATCTCCGAGCACGCCGGTATGGACAGCATGATGTACTGGGGCGGACCGGAGCTGCACTTCGTGCAGTACCCGCTGCGCGGCGGCGAGATGTACAACCAGGTCGCGGTGTTCAGGAGCCGGCGCTTCGATCCCGCGTCGCAGGACTGGGGAACGCCGCAGGAGCTCCAGGAGAGCTTCGCCTGCACCTGCGCCCCGGTGCGCAAGTCACTCGAAGCGATCCTGCTCAACCGCCGCTGGCCGATGGTGCACCGCTACCCGATCGCCCAGTGGACGCGCGGCCGGGTCACCCTGCTCGGCGACGCCGCGCACCCGATGCTGCAGTACCTCGCCCAGGGCGCCTGCCAGGCGATCGAGGACGCGGTCTGCCTGGCGAGGAAACTTTCGGAATCCGGCCTGGACTACGAGCGCGCCTTCGCCGCCTACCAGGCGGCGCGCTACCTGCGCACCGCACGCGTCCAGACCTCGGCGCGCTTTTTCGGCGACTACGTGATGCACCTCTCGGGGGTCAACCGGCTGCTGCGCAACGCCCTGCTCGCCTCGCGCCGCGCGGACGATTTCTCGGCGCTCGACTGGCTGTACGGGCACGACGCGTAGGCGTTCGGGAGAGTCCGCCGTGGCCCGGCGCCACGCACGCGCCGCGGCGCGCCGATGCACGTCATTGCGCTCGTCGACGGCGCGGCGGTAATCCGCCGGATTCTTGAACATCTTGGCAATTGGGCGCCGAGGCAGGCGCACCGCAATACGCGCGGCCTGCCTGGCGAGGCAACGGTCAGCGACGCCTCAAACCGCCCGGCACGCGCACTGACCTGCCACCCCGTTCCCGACATCGCCTGAACGGGCGAACCAATAGAAAGCGCCTCGACCCGGTCGAGGGGCAGGCCGGTCCGTACCCCGCCGTGCGACCGAAATTGATTGCCCAGCAACTGACCTCCGATCCAGCGCGCGCGCGCTCTGAGCGCCGCGCCAGCATCAGCCGATTTTTCATGACGCCCGCAGTACGCGAAGCCGGGCGGGCGCAACCGTTGCCGTGCGGCGCAGGCTGTGCCAGCATGCGCGGAGCGCGCCCCGTTCAAGCCGGCAACGATCGGCTCGCGACGGGTGTTTCCCCAAGGAGATTCCATGGCTTCCCGCTTCATGCTGTGCAGCTTCGTCACCTGCCCCTGGGCGCAGCGCGCCGCGATCGTGCTGCGCGCGAAGGACGTGCCCTATGAGATCAACTACATCGATCCGGCCAAGCGGCCGGCCTGGTTTCTCGCCATCTCGCCTCACTCCAAAGTGCCGGTGCTGCAGATCGACGGCCAATACGCCCTGTTCGAGTCCAACGCCATCGCCGAGTACCTCGACGAGACCGCTCCACCGCGCCTTCACCCCGAGGACCCGATCGAGCGGGCGCGCAACCGCTCCTGGACCGATTTCGTGCCCACGTTCGCAAGCTCGGTGAGCAATACCAT
Source organism: Burkholderiales bacterium (assembly GCA_020846575.1). Classification (GTDB taxonomy): domain Bacteria; phylum Pseudomonadota; class Gammaproteobacteria; order Burkholderiales; family SG8-39; genus JADLDQ01. The sequence continues at coordinate 190 of JADLDQ010000339.1, read as the reverse complement.
GTACTCGGACTCGGAGCAGGAATTTCTCGAGAAATCGCAGAAGATCCCCGGGCCTTTCGCCAAGCTCGAAGAGGCGCTCGGGGTGCGCGGCCTCGGCGGCCCCTTCTTCAACGGGCCGAACTTCTCCCTGGTGGACGCGGCCTACGCGCCCTTCCTGCAGCGTTACACCTTCATGGATCGGCTGCGACCG
>JADLDQ010000338.1 GCA_020846575.1 Burkholderiales bacterium | reverse complement strand
GCCGTGTAGGCCTTGTTGATCTCGTTCAGGGCGTCGGTGAGGCTCGCCGCGGCGAACACCGTCACCGCCTGCGCGGACACGCTTCCCGGTACGGCAAGCGCCGAGGCGAGCAGCATGACGGCAAGGAATTTCATGGGATCTCCGGGTAAAGATCTGAGGCGGTTCGTTATATTTTGTAGAATATAACGATTGACCGCCGCAGTGTAAAGCCGCGCGATCCGCGCCCGGCCATGGCAACGCGAGGATGAGCGAGCCGTGCGGGCCGCGCGCGGGAGATCCCGCTCAGCGCCGGCGCGCGCGCGCCGCGGGCGCCTTCAGCAGGCCGCAGAAACGCTCTATGTCGCTCTCGATGGCGGCGCTCGCCCTGCCCTCCATGCTGCGGTAGCGGGCAAGCACCTCCTGGCCGAACCCGGTGATGCGGGTGCCCCCACCGCGCCTGCCGCCTATCGCGGTTTCGATCACCGGTTGCTTGAAGCTGGAGTTGATCGAATCCACCAGCTGCCAGGCGCGCCGGTACGACATGCCCATCTCGCGCGCCGCAGCGGAGATCGAACCCGAGCGCGCGATCTTCTCGAGCAGGGCGGCGCGGCCGGGCCCCATGGCCGCGGAGCGGGCGCCCAGGACGCGAAGCGTCAATCCGGGGTAGCGGGCCATCTGCGCATCCTGCGCCGGCGGGTGCGCCCGCGACCCGGCGCTAACCGGGCACCAGGCGCTGCGCGCCGGCGTAGCAGTTGAACTGCGCATCGCGCGCGAAGCCCACCAGCGTCATGCCCGCGGCCTGCGCCAGGCGCACCGCCAGGCCGGTGGGCGCGCTGATCGCGGCCATCAGCTCGAAGCGGGCGGCGGCGGCCTTCAGCACCAGCTCGCTGCTGGCGCGCGAGCTGAGCGCGAGGAAACAGGTCTCGGTCGCCTGCCCCTGGCGCGCGAGGTGGCCGATCAGCTTGTCCAGGGCGTTGTGCCGCCCGGCGTCCTCGCGGATGGCGAGCAGCCGGCCGCTGGCTTCCGCGCAGGCCGCGGCATGGGCGGCGCCGGTGCGCGCCCCGAGTGACTGAAGCTCGGGCAAGACCGTGAAAGCGGCCTCGATCGCCCTGGGCGACACCCGCAGTCGGTCCGGCAGCCGATCGGGCAGTCGCAGCGTCTGTTGCAGGTCCTCAACGCCACAAAGGCCGCAGCCGCCGTGCCCGGTCAAGGCGCGGTGGCGCGCGGCGAGCGCGTCGCATCCGGCCGCAAGCTCGATCATGATCGCCACCCCGTGGCGGGACGGCAGCACGTCCAGTTCGGCGATGTCGGCGTAGCTCCCGGCGATGCCCTCGGTGAGCGTGAAACCGACGGCGAAATCCTCGAGGTCCGTGGGCGTCGCGAGCATCACCGCGAAGGGCCGGCCATTGTAGTTCAGCGCGACCGGCACCTCCTCGATCAGCTCGGCACTCGAATCGACCGCGCCGCTGCCGTCGAAGCGGCTGCAGCCGTAGCGGCCGTCTCCGGTCTCGAAGGCCTGCGCCGCGGGCATCGCGACTTCGGCCGGATCGCCGGCTTGCGCGTGCCGGGTCACCTCAGCCCTTCTCCGCCGTGGCGCTCTTGCCCGATTCATCCAGGCGCTGCACTGCGAGCCGCGCCAGGCTTCCCAGCTCGGCGGCCTCACCCGAACCGAGCGCGGCGGCCAGGGCCCTGCGCATCCTGGGCTCCCAGTTGCGGCGCAGGTGGGATTCGATGCCGGCGACAGCCGCATCGGGATCCGCTTCGGCCCGGAAGAAGGTCTCGATCTGGTTGGCCATCTTGACGAGGTTGGAAATATTCATCGCTGGACCTTCCGGGTCGGGACAAATGAGGATACGCGAAACGAGGCGCCTGGCATGGGCCCATCCGCCGCCCATTGTATTTCGCTTTGCCCGGCGGGCACGAGCGCTATCCGGTGCGCTGGTTGATAATCGCGTGCCGACCCCGAGCGGCGAATACCGGAGGCGTGACATGGCCCTGCTGCCCCCGCAAGACATCGGTCCCGAGGCGCGCGCCTTCCGCCGGGAGGTGCGCGACTGGCTCGCGAAGAACTGGACGGCCGAGCAGCGCGCCGCCCACCTCGCCAGGCCGTTCAAGGACCGCGGCTGGGACGCCGAATTCTCCAGGCGCCTCGGCGGCGACGGCTGGATCGGCATCGGCTGGCCGAAGGCGTTCGGCGGACAGGGCCGCAGCTCCATGGAGCAGATCGCGTTCATCACCGAGATGGCCGACGCCGGGGCGCCGTGCCAGGCGCACAACGCCGCCGAGACCATCGTCGGACCGGCCCTGATCGCGCACGGAACGCCGCAGCAGCAGGCGCAATGGCTGCCGGCCATCCTGCGCGGCGAGCACAGCTTCGGCCTGGGCTACAGCGAGCCGGAGGCCGGTTCGGACTTGGCGGCGCTGCGCACCCGCGCCGTGCGCGACGGCGAGCACTGGGTCGTCAACGGCCAGAAGTTGTGGTCCACCGGCGGCGACAAGGCGCGAAACGTCTGGCTCGCCGTGCGCACGGACCCCGATGCGAAGAAGCACGCCGGCATCAGCGTGCTGATCGCCGACCTGCGCGCACCCGGCGTCACCATACGCCCCAGCCTGGCGCTCTACGGCAAGACCTTCAGTGCGACCTTCTACGACAACGTGCGGGTGCCGGCGGGGAACATGGTGGGGCCCGAGAACGGCGGCTGGAGGGTGATCACCGGGGCACTCGCCTCCGAGCGCGTCATGATCGGCGCATCGATCATGGCGGTGCTGGAGCGCGCCTTCGACCGCCTTACCGAATACGTGAAGACCGCGGTGGTGGGCGGCCGGCCGCTGCGCGACGACCCGGTGGTGCGCGCGCGCATCGGCGCCCTCGCCGCGGACCTGGAGGTCGCGCGCCAGCTCCAGTTGCGCAATGCGCGCCGCCCCAAGGAAGTCGGGGCGCCGCTGCACGAGGCGGCGATGGGCAAGGTGTTCTCGGGCGAACTGCAGGAGCGCATCGGCCAGGCGGCGCTGGACATCCTCGGCTCAGGCGGACTGCTGTGCGAGGACTGCGCGAGCGCACCGCTCGGCGAGATGGAGCAGTTGCTGCGCCACTCGCTCATGGGCATGATCGGCGGCGGCACCAGCGAGATCCAGAGGAACCTGATCGCGATACGGGGGCTGGAGCTGCCGCACTGACCGCCGGGCGTCCCCGGGCGCCCGGGGAGCGCTGATCAAGAGCGGACGCTTGCGCGACCAGTGCCTCCTGCAACCTTTTCTCAAGAGCAAACGCTTCCGCGATGAGCACCCCCACCGGCCTTTCACGGAACTTCGACGCATGAGCGCCGGCGCTCCCGGTCAGCGCGGCGCACCAGCGAGCCAGCCGCTCGCCGGCCTGGTGGCGGTCGAGCTCGGGCACAGCGTCGCCGCACCGCTCGCGGGGCAGGTCCTCGCCGACCTGGGCGCGACACTGCTGAAGATCGAGAATCCGCGGGGCGGGGACGACACCCGCTCCTGGGGACCGCCTTTCTGGCAGGGCGCCTCGTGCACTTTCCTGTCGCTCAACCGCAACAAGCACTCGGTCGCCCTCGACCTGAAGGACGAGGCCGCGTGCGCCGCGCTGCGGCGCTACATCGTCGAGTCGGCCGACGTGGTGTTCCAGAACATGCGAGCGGGACTGGTCGCGCGCCTTGAGCTGGACGCGGCCAGCCTGCGCCGCGACAACCCCAGGCTCATCTACTGCAACCTGCACGCCTTCGGGGCGAAGGGTCCGCTGGCCGAGCGACCGGGCTACGATCCACTGATGCAGGCCTTCGGCGGCATCATGAGCGTCACCGGCGAGCCCGGCCGGCCGCCGGTGCGCGTCGGCCCCTCGCTCGTGGACGTGGGCACGGGAATGTGGGCAGTGATCGGTATCCTCGCGGCGCTTCACCGGCGCGAACACACCGGCGCCGGCTGCGAGATAGACACCTCGCTCTACGAGACGACGCTCGCCTGGATGAACACGCATGCGGTCGCGCACGCCGCCACCGGCAAGGTGCCCGGGCCGCGGGGCACGGAGAACCCGGGCCTGGTGCCCTACAAGGTGTTCCGCGCCTGCGACGACCCTGTCCTCATCGCCGCCGGCAACGACAACCTGTTCGGCCGGCTGGCGCATGCGCTCGGCCATCCCGAGTGGCTCGAGGACGCGCGTTTCGCCACCAACCCGGAGCGAGTCCGTAACCGCGAAGTGGTCAACGCGGCCGTGGAAGCGGTCGTGGCCACGCGCAGGTGCGCCGAATGGATCGAGCGGCTCGACCGGGCGGGCGTGCCCTGCGCCCCGATCCAGACGCTCGACCAGGTGATGTCGCATCCGCAGACACGGGCATTGGAGATGTTCCTGCCCGCGCCGCACGGGACCATTCCGCTGATGGGACTGCCGCTGTCGTTCGACGGGACGCGGCCGGCGACGCGCAAGGCCCCGCCCGGCCTGGGCGAGGACAGCGCCCTGATCCCGCCGCGCGCGCAGTCGCGGGCCGCTTCGACGAACCCCGATCCCGGGCGAGGAGACCCAGGCCATGAATGAACCGAAGCACCCGCGTGTGACGCAAGCGCCGACCGCCGTCCCGCTCGGCGAGGACTACCCGGAGATTCGCCAGGCGATCCGCGGCATCTGCAGGAACTTCCCGGGCGAATACTGGCGCGCCCAGGAGGACAAGCGCTCGCACGCGCCGGAGTTCGTCGCCGAGCTGACGCGGGCCGGCTTCCTCTCGGCGCTCATCCCCGAGGCGTTCGGCGGGTCGGGGCTGGCGCTGCGCGCCGGGGGCGTCATCTTCGAGGAGATCAACGCGAGCGGCTGTTCCGCCGGCGACATCCGCGCGCAGATGTACATGATGAAGATGCTGGTGCGCCACGGCAGCGAAGAACAGAAGGCGCGCTACCTGCCCGACATCGCTTCGGGAAAGCTGCGCTTCCAGAGCTTCGGGGTCACCGAGCCGAGCACCGGTTCGGACACCCTCAAGCTGAAAACCCGCGCGGTGCGCGACGGGCGGGACTACGTCGTCAACGGCCAGAAGATCTGGACCTCGCGCGCGCTCAATTCGGACCTGATGACGCTGCTGGTGCGCACCACGCCGCTCGGGGAGGTGCGCTCGCGCACCGAGGGGCTTTCGGTGCTGCTGGTCGACATGCGCGCGTCAGTCGGCAAGGGCATGACGATCAAGCCCATCGAAACCATGGTGAATCACCAGACCAACGAGGTGTTCTACGACGACCTGCGCGTGCCGGTGGAGAACCTGATCGGCGAGGAGGGAAAGGGCTTTCGCATCATCCTGGACGGCATGAACTCCGAGCGTATCCTGGTCTCCCACGAATCGCTCGGCGACTGCCGTTACTTCATCGAGAAGGCGGCGAACTACGCCAGGCAGCGGGTGGTCTTCGAGCGGCCGATCGGCCAGAATCAGGGCGTGCAGTTCCCGATCGCCCGGGCCTACGCCGAGTACCAGGCCGCCGACCTGATGGTGCGCAGCGCCTGCGCGCTGTTCGCCGATGGCAGGCCCTGCGGCGAGCAGGCCAACCTCGCGCGGCTGCTGAGCTCCGAGGCCGCCTGGAACGCGGGCGAAGCCTGCATGCAGACCCACGGCGGCTTCGCGGTCGCGCGCGAATACGATATCGAGCGCAAGTGGCGCAACGCGCGCCTGCAACGCATCGCGCCGATCTCGACCAACCTCATCCTCGCCTACATCGGGCACAACGTGCTGGGCATGCCCAAGTCGTACTGAGCGCGCGCCGCGCCGGGAACGAAGTCAACTCCCGCCGGCCAGCCGAAGTGAACTCCCGCCGGCCAGCCGAAGTGAACTCCCGCCTGCCAGCCGAAGTCAACTCCCGCCTGCCAGCGGTTCCGCTTCCAGGCTGCGGCGCTCCCGCAGCAGCGCGATCTGCCGCTCCGAGAACTCGCGGTAAGCGCGCTGCCACTCGGAAGGCTGGGACACGCGCGTCACCTGCACCGCCGTCACCTTGTACTCGGGGCAGTTGGTCGCCCAGTCGGAGTTGTCGGTGGTGATGACGTTCGCCCCGGACTCGGGAAAGTGGAAGGTGGTGTACACCACGCCCGGCGCCACGCGCTCGGTGAGCGTCGCCCGCAGCACCGTCTCCCCCGCACGGCTCACGATCCCGACCCAGTCGCCCTCGCGCACGCCCCGCTCTGCGGCGTCGTGCGGGTGGATCTCGATGCGGTCCTCGCTCGCCCAGGCGAGATTCGGCGTGCGCCGGGTCTGCGCGCCCACGTTGTACTGGGCGAGGATTCGGCCGGTGGTCATGAGCAGCGGATAGCGCTCGCTCGAGCGCTCGTCGGTGGGGACGTACTCGGTGACGATGAAGCGCCCCTTGCCGCGCACGAACTCGCCCACGTGCATCACCGGCGTGCCCTCCGGTGCACTCTCGTTGCACGGCCACTGGATGCTGCCCAGACGCTCGATCTTCGCGTAGTTGACGCCGCGGAAGGTGGGCGTGAGCCGCGCGATCTCGTCCATGATCTCGGAGGGATGCCGGTAGCGCATCGGGTAGCCGAGCGCGTGCGCCAGGGCCTGCGTCACCTCCCAGTCCGCCATGCCCGACAGGGGCTCCATCACCTTCCTCACCGGCGAGATGCGCCGCTCGGCATTGGTGAAGGTGCCGTCCTTCTCCAGGAACGAGGATCCCGGCAGAAACACGTGGGCGTACTTGGCGGTCTCGTTGAGGAAGATGTCCTGCACCACCAGGCACTCCAGCGACTCCAGGGCGCGCGTCACGTGCCGGGTGTTGGGATCGGACTGCACCAGGTCCTCGCCCTGCACGTACAGACCCTTGAAGCTGCCGTCGAGCGCCGCATCGAACATGTTGGGGATGCGAAGGCCCGGCTCCCCGGACAGCCGCACGCCCCAGTCGGCCTCGAACAGCGCGCGCGTCGCGCAGTCCGAGATGTGGCGGTAGCCGGGCAGCTCGGCCGGGAAGGAGCCCATGTCGCAGGAGCCCTGGACGTTGTTCTGCCCCCGCAGCGGGTTCACGCCCACGCCATCGCGGCCCAGGTTTCCCGTCGCCATGGCGAGGTTGGCGATGCCGATCACCATGGTCGATCCCTGGCTGTGCTCGCTCACCCCCAGGCCGTAGTAGATCGTGGCGTTGCGCGCCCCCGCGTACAGGCGCGCGGCGCCGCGCAGCCGCTCGGCCGGCACGCCGGTCACCGGCGCCATGGCCTCGGGCGCATTTTCGGCGCGCGCGATAAACGCCTTCCACCTGGCGTACTCGGCGGCTTCGCAGCGCGCGGCGATGTAGTCCTCCTTCGCCAGTCCCTCGGTGACGACCACGTGCGCCAGGGCATTGATCAGCGCGACGTTGGTGCCCGGGGTGAGCTGCAGGTGGTAGTCCGCCCGGATGTGGGGCGAGCGCACCAGCTCGATGGCGCGCGGATCCACCACGACCAGGCGCGCGCCCTGGCGCAGCCGGCGCTTCAACTGCGAGGCGAACACCGGGTGCGCGTCGCTCGGGTTGGCGCCGATCACCATGATCACGTCGGCCTGCATCACCGAGTCGAAATCCTGCGTACCCGCCGACTCCCCCAGCGTCGCCTTGAGTCCGTAGCCGGTGGGCGAGTGGCACACCCGCGCGCAGGTGTCGACGTTGTTGGTGCCGAAGGCGGCCCGCACCAGCTTCTGCACCAGGTAGGTCTCCTCGTTGGTGCAGCGCGACGAGGTGATGCCGCCGATCGCGTCGCGTCCGTACCTCGCCTGGACCTCGCGCAGGCGGGCGGCGGCCTGCGCGAGCGCCTCGTCCCAGGACACTTCGCGCCAGGGATCGCCGATACGCTCGCGGATCATCGGCCGCGCGATGCGGTCCGGGTGCGTGACGTAGCCCCAGGCGAAGCGTCCCTTGACGCAGGAGTGCCCATGGTTGGCGCGGCCGTCCTTCGCCGGCATCATGCGCACCACCTGCGCTCCGGCTCCTTGCGAGCGCAGCTCGGCGCGGAACGAGCACCCCACCCCGCAGTAGGCGCAGGTGGTCACCACGCCGCTGTCGGCCGGTCCGCGCTCCAGGAAGGACTTCTCCACCAGGGCGCCGGTCGGGCACGCCTGCACGCAGGCGCCGCACGAAACACACTCCGACTCGAGGAAACCCTCGTCCGCGCCGGCCACCACCCGCGAGGCGAAGCCGCGGCCGTCGATCGAGAGCGCGAATGTCCCCTGCGTATCGGCGCAGGCGCGCACGCAGCGGCTGCACACGATGCACTGCGCGGCATCGAAAACGAAATACGGATTGGAGTCGTCCAGCCGCGCGCCGGCATGGCTCGCCCCGTCGCGACCGAAGCGCGTCGCCTCGACGCCGAGCGAGCGCGCCACGGCGCCGACCTCGCAGCAGCCGCTCGCGCAGTGGGGGCAATCCTCGGGGTGGTCGGAGAGGTACAGCTCCATCACCCCGCGCCGCAGCCGCTCGAGCGCCGCGGAGCGCGTGCGCACCTTCATCCCCGCCTCCGCCGGCGTGGTGCAGGAGGCCGGGTAGCCCTTGCGGCCCTCGACCTCGACCAGGCACAGGCGGCAGGAACCGAAGGGCTCCAGGGAATCGGTGGCGCAGAGGCTGGGAACGCCGAGCCCCGCCTCGCGGGCGGCGCGCATCAGCGAAGTGCCGGCCGGAACGCAGACAGCCATTCCGTCGATCTCCAGATCGACGAACCGTTCCGCCTTCGAAGCCGGGGTTCCCAGGTCGGTTTCGAACCTTGTCAGCATGAGTGCCTCCTTATGCCCTCGGCGCGGCAGCCCGGCAGGCTCGGCCGTGCCCCGTTACATCTCGCCCTTTCCGCGAACCGCGCGTCGCAGCGCAGGAATCGCGATCGGCTCGATCCCGCAGACGCCGCTGCGTTGCGAATACGGCATGCGGTGTCGAGCATCCCCGGCATGTTTCACCCCCGCAGCCCGAAATCCGCCGGAAAATGCTCCAGCGCCGAGAGCACCGGGTACGGCGCCATTCCTCCCAACCCGCACAGCGACCCGTTCACCATGGTGTCGCACAGCTCGCGCAGCAGTTCGGCGTTCTTGTGCCGGTCCCGGTTCGCGAGGATGCGGTCGATGATCTCCACCCCCCGCACCGATCCGATGCGGCAGGGCGTGCACTTGCCGCAGGATTCGATGGCGCAGAATTCCATGGCG
>JADLDQ010000516.1 GCA_020846575.1 Burkholderiales bacterium | reverse complement strand
CAAGCATCTTCAGCGCGCCTCGGGATGCACTAATACTCATTTTGAACGACAAATGCAGGCAGCCGACCATCAGACGCCGAAACTCCGTCTTGATTTCGCGTTGAGCGCGAGAAGCGGAAACGCAGACTGATTAATTATTTTCCGAATCGTTTGCCTGCTGGAAATGCATCAAAGGTGAACTGAAAATGAATCTTTATGATGACTGACTGCACGACGTACAGGTGTAACCCACTGCAGGTAATTTCACGGTTGAAAAATTTTTTAAGCTCGTCGCTTAATGTCGCGACAGAAACTCTATGCAGGTGACTCTTCAAATGTGCTGCATGCAATTGCTATAATTATGGCAGTTGGTTTAGCGACTTCCAGTCATTCGCTCAAAATGAGATAAAAAAAATTAGCACTGATTTATCTGCTCCAGTCTGCTCTGCTCATTGGGACTTGCCATAGATAATCGATACCCGCTTCTGCGCCTCGACCGTCTGGCTGAGCTAAGTAAAGGGGTGCGCTAACAAGTAGCTTCCTCGTAGTTCTCGATGCTCCTGGACTGTAAATCTGAAGAACTCGAATGCGATATCTGATCTCTGCATGTCTGCGTTGTTCAGCTTGATGTCTTCTGCACGTTTACCTCTGCGTGGCCAGTTGATTTTCAGCTGGTTCTCCACTCAAACGTGCACTGTCCGCAATCGTCGGCAGCAGACAAGGGAATAGATAAGTTAGCAAAGTTGAGAGACTTTCTGCTATGTTCATTCAACCGTCTGACGATAGAAATCGCCATTGTTATTCAAAGTGCGCAGACTGATACGTGATTGAGTTGTCGGGACTTAATTTGCACGCATACTTATTGAATTTTATCAATGGCGCTCGTATGGTCGCTTAAAACTGATAGCGGTAAACTTTCGGAGTAAACTGACACCAAAAAATGACAACCAGGAGACTGCACCATTTCTCCTTTTCCTTCTCAGACTGAATATTTTTCGTCATATCCAGCTCATATCTGAAGCAACGGTCTGCGAAAACTCCTTAAATTTGATCGACACACAAAGCTGCCTTTCCATACCATGCTGGTCTGAGTGGTTTTCTTGTGTCATCTTGGGTGGTCTT
>JADLDQ010000337.1 GCA_020846575.1 Burkholderiales bacterium | reverse complement strand
TAATATATTTTTTGCTAATTATGTATAATGTTGATCTAAACAATATAATATGGCGATCGACTATGAAGAAGAATAGCGATCCCTGTGCTGTGGATATGCGGGACAACGCGATCATGGAGGCGGCATGAACCGGTACCGAGCATGGTGCCCGCACTGTCTCGATTTCCACGCGCACTTCCTGCACCCTGGCGTGTACGAGCGCTGCGCGCCGCACAGCGTGGCGACCTGTTTCGGCACACAGCCGCTGACCTCGAAGGGCCCCCGCTTCGAGCGTCTGATCGATCCGCACCTGCAGATTCTCGACATGGACGCTCAGGGCATCGCTGCCAGCGTTATCTCGTCGGCCGACGTCGTGCAGTCGCGCAGCTGGGCGGAGCCGGCCGAAGAGGCGCTGCTCGCCGCGCAGGTCAACGACATGGCGGCCGACTGGGTCGCACGCTTTCCCGGGCGGTTCATCGGGAGCGCCGTGGTGCCGCTGGGTGACATGCGCCTGGCCATGCGCGAGCTGGAGCGCGCACTGGCGATGGGGCTGCGCATCGTCAACCTGCCGAGCAACCATCGCGGGCAATACCTGGGCGAAAGCCGCTACGCGGAGCTCTGGGCGGCAGTGCACGAACGCGGCCTGGTCGCGTTCATACACCCGGATGGCGTGCGCGACCCGTGGTTCCAGGAGTACGCGCTGTGGAATTCGATCGGCCAGTCGATCGAGGAAGTCAAGGTCATGTCGTCGCTGATCTACGAGGGCGTGCTCGAGCGTCATCGCGGCGTGAAGACCGTGATGGCCCATGGCGGCGGCTACATGCCGTACTACATGGGCCGGCTCGACCGCAATGTCGCTTTCCGGCCTTCGACCGCGCGCAACCTCAGCAAGCTGCCAAGCGAGTACCTGGCCGACTTCCACTACGACAGTTGCGTCTACGACCCGCGCACCCTGGAGAATCTGGTCGAGCGCGTGGGGGCGCAGCGCGTCGTCCTCGGGGGTGACGACCCGTTCGCCGACGTCACTGCCCTCGCATTACTGGAGTCCGCGGCGCGGCTGAGCGACGAGCAGCGGGGCTGGATCGCGGGCGGCACCGCTGCCCGCCTGCTCGAGGGCCTGCTCCCGCGCGAGGCCGCGCGAAACGCATAGCAGACTTCGCCTGCCGCCAGGCGCTACGCCGGTCAGCCGAAGCGGGCGTCGAACCCGCTCCGGCGCCGGATACGCAGTTGGCGACGGCGCCGATCGCGAGCAGGCATCCGCGGGTGGGCCGTCAGCCCGCGGCCAGCATCACCCGGCGGCGAGCGCGCCTGCCCGGTGCGGCGACCGGGTCCGGGCGGTTTTCGATGATGATCTGCGTGGTCAGCCGCGTGTGCTCGTTCAGCAGCGCGGTGAGCCGCGCGCCGTCGAGGGCGATGGCGGCATCGAGCAGTGCGCGGTGCTCGGCGCTCACGTCGCGGTCTGCCTCGGTGGGCGCCGCCGATAGGTACTGGTTCTTGTAGAACTCGGCGTAGTCGAACAGGTCGGCGTGGAACTCCCGCATCCAGTGCGAAGGGCAGCCGGCCACCAGCGCGATGTGGAAGGCCCGGTGCAGCGCCTCCCACTCCGGGTTCAAGCGGTTCGACCGCTCCAGGTTGCGCGAGGCCTTGAACAGCCGGTGGGCCGCGATGACCAGCGCCTCCTCCCAGTCGTCGCCGCCGGCCTTCAGGGTCTCGCGCACCATCGTCTCGTGAATCCAGCAGCGCGTCTCGGTCAACTCGCGCAGTTCCTCCACACTGAGCGGCGGCACCAGGAAGCCTTTCTGCTCGGCGTGGTCTACCAGGCCCTCGGCCAGCAGCCGGTTCAGGGCTTCGCGGATCGGAATGGCGCTGACGCCGTACCGGGTGCGCAGCGTGTCCACAGGCAGTTTCGCCTCGGGCGGGAAGCAGCCGAACAGGATGTCACGGCGCAATTGCCGGTAGACGAGCGAGGTGCTCGTCGTTGTCCCGGTTTCTTGACGTGGTGGGCTGACAGAGTTCGCCACGCGTGTCCCTTCTCGGATCGTTGAACAGACGTACCAGATTCAGATTCGCTCGAATAGCTTAACATCTTGCCGATTTTCTAAATATAATATATTGTGTAACCTAATCATCGATTTTTATATATGATTATGCGCATCAATCGACCGGAAGTGCTTCAGCGGTGTGCGGTGCCCCACGCACGCGATCCTCGATCGCGTCACCGGCCACGCCCCGTCCATGACTGATCCCTTGCCTCAAAAGGAGTCCATCGAATGAAACCCAGTGTGGTTCCAGTAACAGTCGATCTGTTGCGTGCGGCGTGCACTCGCCGCACCGCCCTGGTCCTGCTCGCCATCGCTTGCACCGCACCGTGGGGCGCGCAGGCGCAGGCGCAGGCGCCGAAAAACCCGACCAGGATCATCGTCGGTTTCCCGCCGGGCGGTACGATCGACCAGGTTGCGAGGCTGTATGCCGATGAGCTCGCGCAGAGGCTGGGAGTCACCGCCATTGTCGAGAACCACAGTGGCGCTGGCGGACAGTTGGCGATCGAGATGCTGTTGCGGGTCGGCGCCGATGGCGGCACCCTGCTGGTTGCGAACGACCACATGATCTCGACCCTGCCGCTCACCACCCCGTCGGTCAAGTACGACCCGGTGAACGACCTGGAACCGGTGTCGATGCTGGCCGGCTTCGAGGTGGTGCTGGCCGTCAATGGGGCTCTGGGCGTGAGCAATTACGGGGATTACGTCGCGCGGATGCGCCGTGATCCGAAGGCGGGCAGCTACGGCGTGCCAGCGCCCGGCAGCGTGCCGCAGTTCATCGGCTTTTCCATCGGACGCAGGGAGAAGCTGCCGATGGTGTCGGTGCCGTACCGCGGAGCCGCACCGTTGATGGTCGACCTGCTCGGCGGGCATATCGCCGCTGGCATCCTCACCTACAGCAACGACTTGCTCGAGCACCAGCGCACCGGGCGCTTGCGCATGATCGCGATCACCGGAGCGAAGCGCTCACCGGTACTGCCCGACGTGCCTACCTTCGCGCAACTCGGCTATACCGGCGTTGATCGGTCCCGCTGGATGGGTTTGTTCGCCCCCAGAGGGACGCCGCGGCCGGTGATCGAGCGGCTGAGCAAGGTTGTTCTCGAGGCAGGCGCGAAGCCGGCGCTCGGCGCTGCGCTGGACAAGATCGGCCTGACAGTCAGAAACAGCACGCCGCAGGAACTGCGCCAGGCCATCCGCGATGAACTGGCGGTATGGGGGCCGGTGATCAAAGCCTCCGGCTACGTAGCCAAGTAGAAGACGAAGCCGCGGCGACGCCGGCACGATCCGCCGGCAACCGCCGCCTCGCGCGCCCGCCGGTCCGCGCCCCGGGTCGCGTGCATCGGGCGCAGGCGGCCCTCGGAAGCCGGCAATCGACGGGCTCCACGCCTGCCGGCCCGCCTGCTGGATGGCGCAAGCCGGCGTGGAGACGGCCCCCCGGGGACGCCCGCTCATCGATCTGGCGCGGTGCGCCGGGACGCGGTCCTCGAGCGTGCGGCTGCGTCGCTGGCACGCCTGCGTGCCGCGCAGGCCGTTGACCCTGCTCGCCGGGCAGTCCGCTCAGTAGCTCAGTCGTCCAGATCCCTCTGGGTGAACTCCACCTTCGGCTTTCGTCCGAGGATGCGCGCCAGGGCCGAGTTCATCGTGGGTGCATCGTTGTCGAATCCCCCGTGGCTCTGCGCGGTGGAGGCGGCGCCGCGCGTGCCCTTCGGCGCGGACTCGACCACCTCCAGAAAGGCCGCACGCCTGAGCGCGGCCTCGCCCTTCAGGTGAACCTGCATCCCCAGCAGCGGCGTGCCGCGCTGGTCCTCGAAGGCATTGGACACCAGCCACAGCAGCGAGCGGCCGTACGGTCCCACGCTGTCGTCCAGTTCCTGCTGCTCGGAGAGCACGTAGTTGCTCGCCCTAGGGCAGCGCCCGTCCCAGATCCAGGGCATGGCGTACCGCCTGAACTCGTCCACCCGGATCGCGGGTGCGAAGAATTGCAGCGTCCTGAAGGCGATGCCGAGCGAACACAGGTGCTCGACGGCGTGCGCGAACAGGATGCTGCCGGCGCTGTGCGCGACCACGTGCAGTTCCCACTTCGCGCGCTCGGCCTGGTCCACCCGGGACAGCGACTCCTGCGCGTATTTCCTCATCAGCTGGATCGCGCCGCGCTGGCCGCGGTGGTCGGAGGCGCGCCAGGCGTTCTCCTTCATCTCCGACCACATCGGCCCGCCGATGGGGCTCGCGGTCAGTTCCAGGGTGAAGTCCCGGGCGTTGCGCAGGCCCTCGAGCAGGCCGCCGCCCGCGCGCTCGTCGGCGCTGGTAAAGAGGTCGCCGACGATGCTGGAGATCGTCTCCAGCGGACCGGTCTCCCACATCAGGTGCAGCGGGTAGATGCCGTTGGCGAGGCACTTGTCGCGCATGGCCACCGCCCGCTTGGCGGCGGCCTTCTCGCCGTTGAGCCCGCCGTGAAGGTAGAGCATCACGCGCTTCTTGTCCCAGCCGTGGCTTGCAGCGGCCTGAGGGATGGTCTGCCTGAACAGGCGCGCGAGATCCTCTTCGCAGGTCCAGTAGTCCCCGTTCTGCGACAGCTCGCCGTTGTTGCCGACGTCGACCACGTAGGGGCGGATTTCGGCGAGCGGGATCTGCCCTGAAGCCCGGGTGCGGCCGCTGGTGGAATCGGCGCTCTTGCCTTCCCGCGCCCAGAGGTCCACGCTCAGCGGGACGCCCAGCTGCACCACCCACAGGTCGGTGACGTGCAGCATGAAATCCTCGTAGGGCAGCAGCGCGAAGCCGCCCCCGCCCCAGGATCGTCCCCAGGAGTTCTGCACCACGAAGCCGTCGCGGGTGTAGCCCACCAGCGCCACCGCATGGCCGGATTCGGCGCGGCCCTTGCGCGCGATGACCGGCAGCCGCCGTGTCCTGCCGCCGTCGCTCACTTGCACCTGGAGCTTGCCGGGCGCGTCCCAGCCCTCGTGGACCATGAGGGTGCAGTACGCGACGCCCGTCTCCGAGAGCGCCGCGTGCACGTCGCGCACCTCGCGGTGTTTCACGCGGTAGTAGGCGCCGCAGGGCGTGGCAAGTGCGGCCTTGCCGATCGCAGCGTCCAGGTGCCGGCGGCCGTGCATCTCGTCCTTCCACAGCGCGCGCTCGCACACCCCGTGGCGCGCCCAGCCCTTCATCGCGCCGCGCGCCGAGGAGCCCTCGTAATTCTCCCCGGGCCATTCGTCGTAGCAGCGCGCCATCTCGTAGAGCATGCGCGGGCTGGCGATGCGCTCCACGCCGCGCCGGGCGAGCAGGAAGGTGACGGCGGCCGACAGCGCAAAGCCGGTGCAGGCGCCCTCGCGGCCCTGGTCGAGGATCGCCGGCACCTTGCTGCAGTTCACCAGCGCGTCCGGCAGCGAGGCGAGGGTGGGCTGGTAGGGCCAGTCGCGCAGATCGATGCGGTCCGGGAATGCGTCCAGCTTGCGGCGCGCGCCGATGGTCGCGGCGCGCCCGGCCGCTTGCGGCCTGGTGGTCATGAGTCACTGCTCCTTCGGATGGCGGCTTGCATGGCGGGGTGGTGTTCTTTTGCAGTGCGCCCGCCAGGCTCCTCGTGCCTCAGTCGCGGCGCGAGATGATGCCGAGCGAGATCGCTTTTCCGACCGCTTGGCGGGAATTGGCCGCACCGATCCTGCGCCGGATCTCGGCGAGGTGAAAGGCGATGGTGCGCTCGGTCACCGAGAGGATGCTCGCCATCTCGGCCGCGGTGCGCCCCTGCGCCGCAAGCTCCAGGCACTCGCGCTCCCGGGACGTGAGCGCGGGGCTCGCCCCCGGCGCTGCGCCGCCCGCAGAGCGGCCCGCGCTCACGCCGGCGGCCGCGCGCCGCACGATGCGTGCGGCCGCGTCGTGCACCTGGCAGGCGAGCAGGTGGCATTCGGCGGCGGCGCGGTCTATCGCTTCCTCCGCCGGTCTGCCGCCGCGGTCCATCACGAAACTCACCATGCTCCAGTCGCCGTTGCCGCCGTGGATGGCGTGGCTGATACCGGTCGCCAGGCCGTGTTGCGCCGCCTCGTCGAACAGCAACGGATAGCCGTGCCGGATCTCGCGCCACGGCACCGGCGATGCTCTGCGGTAGGCGGCGCGCAGCAGGGGATCGTTGCGGCGATCGAGCGCGGCCGACTCGCAGCACTCGCGCCAGGACAGCGGCGCGTTGGAGAGCAGGACATCGCGGTGCGCCTCGCCGGCGCAGAAGTAGCGGCCGCGCACCAGGAAATAGCGGAACCCGAGATGCCGTGCCGGCTGCGCCAGCACCGACTGCAGGGAATCGAGCGAGGAGACTGCGCGCAACGCCCTGCGTGCCCATGCCAGCACGTCGGTGCGCGGCGCGAGCCCGGTTTCATCGCGTGCGACAGGCGCGGCGCAGGATGGCTGCGTTCCTTTCATAGAGGACCCTGCTCGGGAACGGGATACTTCGACGCGAACTCGCCGGCTGCGGCACGCGGCGGAACGTTCCGGGATGATAGCGGGCGGTTCGGCGGAACCGCAAACCGGCGGGCGCGCCGTGCCGACTATCGAAATGTCATGCGGGCGTTCAGCGGTGGCGCCCGGCCACGCCGGGCGCGCACAGCGTGCGGGTGCGACTCGGGGCGGCCATGCGCCTTGAAGGCGTGGCTGCACGCGTGACCAGCGCTCAGCACACGAGCTGCGTACTGCGGCCCAACCGGTAGATGAGGGTGCGCGCGCTGCCCGGTGAGTAGGAGTGGCACATCACGGGGCAATGAGGATTGCGGTAGCCGCCCTTTTCCAGCGTTTCGTCCTGCGCGATCTCGTTCCAGACCCCGCACCAGACCGGCCGGAACTGCCAGCAGACATAGCCCGAACGCCCGGCGGCGTCGATCAGGTCCTCGGCGTCGGGAACCTCGCTCACCATCAGCGGTTCTCCGTCCAGCGCGATCGGGGCCGATCCGAAGGCCGTCATGCACTCGAACAGCTCCTGTCGCGGCGCCGCCGGCCGCGCATGCGCCCGCGCCTCGATGCGCGCGAGGTCCCAGGCGCCCAGTTCCCAGGCCGTTTCGAGCGCGTCGAACTCGAGATCCATGAAATCGTCCCAGCGCGCGTTGACTTGCAGCGCCGAGCTGGGCACCGACTGGTGTGCGATCGCGTTGCCCTCCGAGGCGAGCTTTACCTCCACGAACGCGTGCCAGTGCAGGCTCAGCACCACCGGCGTGTTCGCGTAGGGCGTGGCGGCGATCGTTACACCCGCGAGCGGCAGTCGGTTGGCGACCAGCTGGTCTTCGATGATCTTCAGCAACGATTTCATCGGGTCCTCCGTACGGCGCAGACCTCGGAATGTCTAACACAGTCGTTCGGCGGAATGTTGTTAGCAGGCCGCCGCAGGGAGTGCCAGAGAAGACTCCCGGGGAGTCCGCTCTCTTCGACACCTCTGCGAACGACAACGTCGCAAGCATCGTGCCCGTTGAGGCGGCGCCGGCGAAGGGCGTGACAAATTGCGCACTCTTCGGGGTGCGAGTCGAACTCTCGTGCGCGATCGCGCGCGCCGGCACATCCCCTCGTGCTTGCCCGAGTCAGAATTCCCGGCGGTGACTCTGTCGGGCGCTCAACGACGCGCGCGCCCCGCGCCTCAGAGCACGAAGGCGAGCACTGCCGGAACGACCAGGATGCTGGCCAGATTGCCCAGCAGCACGATCGATGCGACCACCTCGGGCGCTTCGCCGAACTGCTCGGCGAACATGAAGTTGAGCACCGCAGGCGGCAGCGCCCCGAAGACCAGAAGCTGCGAGTACTGCGCACCCTGGATTCCGAGCAGATTGCCCGCCGGCACGGCGAGCGCGAGGCCCGCGGCGGGGCACGCCAGGGCGCCGGTCACGCCGATGCGCCAGTCCTTCAGGCCGATGCGTGTCATACGCACACCCAGGGCGAACAGCATCAGCGGGATCGCGATCTGTCCCAACATGTCGATCGCGGCGGCGAGCGGCTTCCAGACGGGTATGGCGAGCAGGGCGACCGCGATGCCGGCAGCGGTGGCCTGCAGCATGGGCATGCGCAGCAGCGCGAGCCCCTGTATGCGCCCGCCGAGCATGGCATTGCCCACGGTGACGTGCAGCGTGTTCTCAACCAGGAACAGGACCATCGCCCCGGGCAACGCCGCCGGTCCGAAGGCGAGCAGCGCCAGCGGCAGGCCCATATTGCCGGAGTTACTGAACATCATCGGCGGCACGAAGGTCCTGACTCTCCAGCGCGCGAGGCGGGCGATCGGCCAGGCCAGAAGGCCCGAGCCGAGCACCACCAGGGCGCCGGCGAGCGCCAGCTCGGCGTAGGCGGCAAGCTGGAAATCGCGCTCCGAGAGCACCGAGAAGATGAGAGCCGGCGTGAATACCTCGAGGTTGAGCTTGTTCGCTGCGGCCATGTCCGGCAGGTGGCGAACGCCGTAGAGATAGCCGGCGGCCACCAGGGCGAAGACGGGAAAGACGATGCCGACGAGCTGCCCGAGCATGACGGCATTGTGTCCCGAAGCGCGAGCGTGCGCGAGCGCTCGGCCGCCGGATCGCTTGTGCCGCCGCCGCCGACGCAGCAGAATCGCGCACCACCGCCATTCGCGAGGCCCCATGATGTTCGAGCAGCCGAGCGCAGCCGCGCCTTCCCTCCGCCAGGTCCTGGCGGATTTCGGCGCGACCTATTTCGTCAACGCGCTGGTCGCCTTCATCTTCGCCACCTCGGCGCCGGTCGCGATCATCCTCGCGGTGGGCGCCCAGGGCGGCCTGTCGGCCTCGGACCTCGCCTCCTGGATCTTCGGCTCGTTCTTCGTCAACGGTCTCATCACCCTGTTCTTCTGCTGGCGCTACCGCCAGCCGCTGGTGTTCTTCTGGACCATCCCGGGGACCGTGCTGGTGGGACCGGCGCTCGGGCACGCCTCGTTTCCCGAGGTGGTGGGTGCGTTTCTCGCGACCGGCGTGCTGATGCTCGCGCTGGGAGTCTCCGGCTGGGTGCGGCGGATCATGCTCTCGATCCCGATGCCCGTCGTCATGGCCATGGTGGCGGGCGTGTTCCTGCGCTTCGGACTGGAGCTGGTATTCGCGATCCGCGACGACTTCTGGATCGCCGCGCCGATGGCCGCCGTGTTCCTCGCGCTGTCCGCCAGCGCGCGCGTATCGCGGCTCGTGCCGCCGCTGATCGGCGCGCTGATCGCCGGCGGCGTGATGGTCGCGGTTCTCGGCCGCTTCGATGCAGGCGGACTCCAGACCTCGGGATTCGCCAGTCCCGACTTCTACATGCCGCGGTTCTCGCCGCAGGCGATGATCGAGCTGGTGATACCGCTCGCCATCACGGTGCTCGCGGTGCAGAACGGACAGGGCGTCGCGGTGCTGCGCGCGGCCGGCCACGAGCCGCCGATCAATGCGATCACCATCGCCTGCGGCGCGGGCTCGATAGCGGCAGCCTTCGTCGGCACCGTCTCCACCTGCCTCACCGGGCCGGTGAACGCCATCATTTCGTCCTCAGGGCGCCGGGAGCGCCATTACAGCGCGGGGCTCTTCATCGGCGTGCTGTCGCTCGTCTTCGGTCTCGCCGCACCGGTCTTCACGGGCGTGATGCTCGCCACGCCCAAGGCGTTCATCGCCGCGCTCGCGGGCCTGGCGCTGCTGCGGGTCCTCCAGGGTGCGTTCACCGTTTCCTTCGGCGGGCGCTTCGCGCTCGGCGCGCTGGTGACCATGCTGGTGACCGTCGCCGATGTTTCGATCCTCTCCATCGGCGCGCCGTTCTGGGGGCTGGTGTTCGGCTTCGCGACCTCCTGGCTGCTGGAACGGGGGGATTTCGCGGCGTTGCGAGCCTGAGCCCGAAGGGCCGCCCCGAGGGCGAAGCCCCTGGCGCGCAGCGCCAGGGTAAGCCATCGGGCCCGAAGGGCCGCCCCGAGGGCGAAGCCCCTGGCGCGCAGCGCCAGGGTAAGCCAGTGAGCACGGAGGGCGGCGGCGCAAAGCCCGGCCCCGTGTACCATGGCGGCGCAAACAGCGCCAGGGGACGAAGACGATGAGCAGCACGCTGTTTCCGGAATTCGATCTCTCCGGCAGGGTCGCGATCGTGACCGGCGCCGCCCGCGGCCTGGGGCGCGCCATCGCACTGGACTTCGCGCGTTACGGCGCGGACCTCGTAGCCTGCGACATACTGCCCGAGGTGCGCACCCTCGAAGCACAGGCGGGCGCCTTGGGCCGCAGGGCGCTGACGCGCGAGCTGGACGTGTGCGACATCCCGGCCGTGCGCGCGATGGTGGACGGCGCGGTGAAGGCGTTCGGCCGCATC
>JADLDQ010000336.1 GCA_020846575.1 Burkholderiales bacterium | reverse complement strand
TGGAAAGTGCGCGCCACGCCGAGCGCGACGATCGAGTAGGTGGGCCAGCCGGGCACGTCCTCGCCTGCGAGCGCGATTCGGCCCGAGGCCGGCCTGTAGAAGCCGGTCACGACGTTGAACAACGTCGATTTTCCGGCGCCGTTGGGGCCGATCACGCCGAGGATCTCCCCGGCTGCGACCTCCAGGCTGACATCGTCGAGCGCCACCAGGCCGCCGAAGCGCATGGTGATGTTGCGGATTTCGAGGACGGTGCTCATGAATCGGAGCGGTAGTTGCGGAGGCGCTGCGGCAGCAGCCCCTGCGGCCTGATCATGAGGAAGGCGATGACGATGACGCCGTAGAACAGCGGCCGGTAGTCCGAGAACGCGCGCAGCTTCTCCGGCATCAGCGTCAGAAGGAACGTACCGATGATCACGCCCGCCACGTTGTCCATGCCGCCGACGATCACCATGGTCATCAGCGTCACGGAGACCAGGAAGGTGAAGTTGTCGGGCGCGATGTAGCCGATATAGAACGCGTAGACGGCGCCGGCGAAAGCGGCCAGAAAGGCATCGACCGCGAACGCCAGCACCTTGTACCAGACGACGTTGATGCCGACGGCGCGCGCCGCGGCCTCGTCGGCCCGCAGTGCGTTCCAGGCAAGGCCGATCCGCGAGTGGTGCAGCCGCCGCGCCACGATCGCCGCCAGCAGCAGCAGGAGCAGCGCGAGGTAGTAGAAATTCGCCTGAGGGGGCAGCCGCAGGCCGAGGAACTCCAGCGGGCGGGCGAAGCTGTGGCCGAACAGCGTCGGGGCCGGGATGCCGACGAGGCCTTGCGCTCCGCCGGTCCAGTCGAAGTTGTTCAGTAGCTGGTGGATGATCACGCCGCACGCGATGGTGACCAGTGCGAGGTAACTGTCCCGGGTGCGCATGGAGGGCAGGCCGATGGCGAATCCGAAGACGGTCGCCGCGAGGGCGGCAACCGGCAGCGAGGCCCACAGGCTCCAGCCGAAGTTCAGCGCCAGCAGCGCCGCGCTGTAGGAGCCGATGCCGTAGGTCGCCCCGGTGGCGAAGTTCGGGATGTTGGCCGAACCCAGCTGGAAGTTGAGGGCGATCGCCAGCACCGAGTACAGCAGGCAGATGACCAGCAGGTGCAGGTGGTAGGTGTTCTGGCCGAAGGCGAGCGGGTACGCGAGCGCGACCGCCGCCCCGACGACGAGCGCCGTCGTGCCCGTGCGGTGAAAGCTCGCGACGATCGCGTCCTCCCACGCCGGACGCCGTTCCATCCACCAGAAGACACCGGCCAGCGCGACCAGCAACGCGACGACCAGCGCGGTGTGAGTCGCGACCAGGAACGTCCAGAGAAAGCCCGCAACCGCTGTGATCGTCGCGACCACGACGGCGTAGTCACGCCGCGACGCGGGGGTCGTGAGGCCATGCCCGCGCTCGGGATGCGCCACGTTCAGACCTTCTCGATCGAGGGGCGTCCGAACAGGCCCGCCGGGCGAAATACGAGCACGACCAGCACGAGCACGAACGCCACCACGAGTCGGTACTTGGCGCCGTCCGGCAAGACCGCCTGCGCCAGCGTCTCGAGAGCGGCGAGCAGCATGCTGCCGGCGATGGCCCCCGCCATGCTGCCCAGTCCGCCGATCACCGCTGCGGAAAACGCGAGGAGGCCGATCATGATGCCGAGATCGAAGCGCATCAGGCCGATGTAGCTCGCGAAGAAGATTCCGCCTGCCGCTCCGGTCGCGGAGGCGACGAAGAACGTCGTCCGGTAGACGCGATTGGGATCGATGCCGAGCAGTCGCGCCATCTCCAGGTCCTGCGACACGGCGCGTATGCGCATTCCCGTCTTCGTTGCGCGCAGGAACACGCTCAGGGCCGCGACCAGGAGCGCCGACGTCGCCAGCAGCGCGACCACCAGCCACGACACCGACGCGCCGGCGATCGTCATCGCATCGCCTTCGATCAGGCGCGGAAATGCGTGCGGATTGGAGCCGTTCGGATAGACGAGACGGATCAGCTCGCGTATCACGATGCCGAGCGCGACGGTGGCCACCAGCGCCATCATCGGTGGAGTGGTACGGAAACGCCGAATGGGTACGCGCTCGAGCGCGATCCCGAGCGCGCCGACCAGAACGACGGCGAGGAGCAGGGCGAACGCCAAACCGGATGCCGGCACGAGCAGGACGGTTGCCATGGCGACGAACGGCGCGACCAGCGCCACGTCGCCGTGCGAGAAGTGGATCACGTTGAGCACGCCGAACAGGAGGCTGAATCCGATCGCCACCAGCGAATAGACCGCGCCCAGGGCGAGCCAGTTGAGGACCTGCTGCGCAAGCTGCTCCATCGGGCGCGGCCCTACCTGCGCGCAAGCGCCCGGGGCAACTCCCGTACGGCGTTTCCTGGCCACCCGGCGCCAGCCGGGGCGGGTGACGGCGATGCTGGCTTCATCCGGGCGATCCACCCAGGGGGGATGGGGACGACGTGAAAGGGGCAACGTGAACGGGGCGACGTATTGAACACCGTTGGCGAGATGTCTGCAAGCGTCAGTCTTTTCCAAGATGAGATGAGTCTGGAGGTGTTCTCGTGTTTCCAACATGAGATGAGGCTGAAGCGGTGGTGCGGGGTGGGTCGTCGATCATCGGGACATGGTGATCGACATGCAAGAAGAGCGGCTCGACAGCATCGAGGCTCTGGAACTGTTTGTGGCGGGCACGGCGGGGCTTTCGCCGCGGGTGCCCGGTGACGAGGCGGCCCGCCAGGCGCACGTGCAGCGCGTGCTCGGGCGCTTTGCCTATGCCGGGCTGTCGCGCCGGCACAAGGGGGTGGTGGTGCGCTACCTGCAGCACACCAGCGGGTATTCGCGCCAGCATCTGGCGCGCCTGATCGGGCGGTTCGTGGCCCACGCCCCGCTGGGCCAGCGCCGGGCACCGGTGGCGGGCTTTTACCGGCGCTACACCGAAGCCGACGTGCTGCTGGTGGCGCACACCGACGCGCTGCACGACACCCCCAGCGGGCTGGCGGCCAAGCGGCTGTACCAACGCGCCTGGCAGCTCTACGGCGATGCCCGCTACGAGCGGCTGGCGGCGATCTCGGTGGCCCACCTGTACAACCTGCGCGCCACGCCGCGCTATCGGGGCGCACGCGTGAACTGGCAAGGCACCCGCGCGGCCAGGACCGCCGCGATCGGCGTGCGCCGGGCCCCGCGCCCCGAGGGGCGCGCCGGCTTCATCCGCATCGACAGCGTGCACCAGGGCGATCGCGACGGCGCCAAGGGCGTGTATCACATCAACGCGGTGGACTGCGTGACCCAGTGGGAGGTGGTGGCGAGTTGCGAGAGGATCTCCGAGGCGTACCTGCTGCCGGTGCTCGCCGAGTTGCTCTACGCCTTCCCCTTTACGGTCCTGGGCGTGCACGCCGACAACGGCAGCGAATACATCAACCACCGGGTCGCGCGGCTGCTCGACAAGCTCAACGCCGAGCTGACCCGATCGCGCCCGCGCCACTCCAACGACAACGCGCTGGCCGAGACCAAGAACGGTGCGGTCGTACGCAAGTTCCTGGGCTACGCCCACATCCCGCAGCGCTTTGCGGCTGCGGTGAACACGTTCTGCCGCGACCACCTCAACCCGTACCTGAATCTGCACCGTCCGTGCCTGTTCGCCCAGGAGCACACCGACCCCAAGGGCAAGGTCCTCAAGCGCTACCCCCAGCACCTCGTGCAGACCCCGCTCGAGCGGCTCGCCAGCCTGAGTCCGGCGTGCCGCAATCTGCGCCCCGAGGTCACGCTGCAGGCCCTGCAGGCGCAGGCGCGCGCCATGAGCGACAATGAGGCCGCCGAGCGGCTCCAGCGAGCGCGCACGGCAATGTTCGAATCCATCAATCGACGGCTCACCCAAACCGCCGCTTGAGCACAGCCCACGAGCCCGTGCAGATGTGCACAGCCCGGCTCTCGCCGGGTTCCCGCCTGAACGCTTACGCGTTCCCCGTGGATAGCCGCTGGACAACGCTCGCGCGTTGCCCAGCACCTACCCACCGGCCGGCGGCTGTACACATCAACACCGGCTCCAGGCTGACAGTTTCAGACTCATCTACGGATTGGAAACGACTGGATGACGCGAAGCCATCGATCCTCTGCCTCGGGAACCCTACCCCATGCGCGGATCCGGCCGTCTGCCTGAGTCATCTGGAACTCGGGCGCGAGAGCGACGCGCTCGATCCAGCGAT
>JADLDQ010000403.1 GCA_020846575.1 Burkholderiales bacterium | reverse complement strand
GGTATCCGACGCCAACGGCAGTAACGAACACGGGCGGCGCGGCGCTGTGCAAGTGGGGCGGAAGTGGAGCGAGGGCAAAGCTGCGAACGATGGTGACGCCGCAAGAGCTGAATGGCGCACTGAACCCGGAGTGGGTGGAAAAGTTGATGGGCTGGCCTGACGATTGGACATCGCTGCAACCCATAAGCCATGCCAAAATGTGCTTTTGGCTTATGGGGTTTTGCGATGGAGAAGAAGCAGGAAGAAACCAAGTGCTGCGAGTGCTGCGGCAAGGCCATGCAGCGCAAGAGATTCAACGGGCGATTGGAAGACCTGTCGGTGTTCATGAGGCGGCGCTTTTGCTCGCTGAGTTGTGCGAACACGCGAACCGACCTGACAAAGCACGGGTATTCATGGCGTGCGCGGAAGCACTTGAAGAAGAAGTGCGAGGCGTGCGGCTATGCGAGGGCACTACAGGCGCACCACATCGACCAGGACAACAGCAACAACGAGCCGGAGAACATCCAGACGCTATGCAAGCACTGTCACGACTTCTGGCACACCACGGCCAAGCGTATTGGCAAGATGGTCGCTGGGAGGATGCCACGGCTCGCGTAGCTGATGGGGTGGCCGCTCGGGTGGACAGACTTAAGGCCATTGGAAACGGCCAAGTTCCGCAATGTGCAGCAGAGGCATGGCGGATTTTGACGCACAACGTTGCAATTGAGCCGCGCCGTTAGGCGTCGGCTCGAATTGCGTGTTAGGCGTCTTGGTGAACGAAGGCACAGGAGTTTGAATGCTGAATTCGGACGACGTGCGGTGCATGGTGGCCGCGAAACTGGAAAGCAAGACGCAACGCGAGGTGGCGGCCGAGCTTGGCGTCAGTTGCTCGTACCTGAACGACTACCTGCACTTTCGGCGCGAGCCTGGGCCGGCCATGCTTGAAGCGCTCGGGCTGCGCAGAGTTGCGATGTACGAGCGCACTGCTGACGGGAGCGCGAATGCTGCGGCTTAGAGGCACTGGCGCGCGGCACGGTACGCGATGACCGGCAGAACAGGACGGTACGCCATTCGCTGGCGGCCGAAGCGGTATGACGCCTAACGCTAGGTTGAGCGGACCGCAACAGCGCGAGGGCCGAGTTCCTGCGTTCCGCGCGGGCTAGGGCGCTTGCCAACGCGCCGAAGTGGATGCTGGCGGATGCGATGGTCAACGACAGCGAAAAGGACAGCAAATGGGTATGGTCACTGTGGACAAAGCGATGAGAGATACGCCATTAACCGATGCCGAGGCCGTCCGGTTCGCGCGCATCATGGTGGACTTCCACGCTGGCGCAAAGGTAACGGAACTGGTGCCGGCCGACTTTGCCCGCAACCTTGAGCGAAAGTTGCGCGACGATCAAACCATCATCGGGGAGGTGATGGACCGAGCGTTGACGGCAGAGGAACGCGAGAAGCGCCTGCAACAGCGCATCGACGTGCTGCTCAATGCGCTGTCTGATATCGAGGCAGACAACTGCGGGGCGTGCGATACGGCTAGCACAGCGAAACGCGCGTTGGAACTCGACGAGAAACTGAAGGTGATTGCGTGAGCGCCTGCGAGAAATGCTGGCGTGACTCACGGTTCGCAGATGATTACTGTCGCTTGCTACAGGAGAGGAAGAACAATCCATGTACGCCGGAGGAACAGGCCGGTCCTGCGGCCGGGAAATGCCATACGTGCGGAAGAATGACACTTCACCAATACACAGGAGAGCCAATGTGCGGATGCAATCAGACACCCCACGCACCGACCACGTAATCAAGGAAATGCACGAGCAAGACCTTGGCTGGGACAGGTTGCACGAGTTTGCGAAGGAATTGGAGCGCGAAATATCGGACGGTCGCGCTACGTGCTGGTGGTCACTTGACGGAGACGAAGAAGGGCCATACGAGAACGCCATGTTCGCAACGCAGTGCGGGCACTACTTCAAGATCGACAGCGGGCAACCGTCAGACAACGAGATGGCCTACTGCTGTTTCTGCGGCAAGCCGATCTCCGAGGACAGAGAGGATGACCTGTGGTGAGTAACCGCCCTGATTGCGACTCCCCTCTCTATGGCACTGCCAGCAAGTGCCGCTGCGGCTGGAAGGCGGTGGGGAAGGCTGGGGCGGTACCTGAGTTCGTAGCCTGCGCGCACTCCGCCTATTCCTACCCGGCGATCTGCCGAGTGAAGCTCCCAACGGGCTGGGCGAACCTGTGCCGGCAGCACTACGACGCGCACTGGGGCGACGTGGCGCGGGCTTATTGCGAGGCGCGGGGCCTGACTCGCCGCCCGGAGCAGTCCTGCACCGACTGGCTGGCGCGGATGGGGGCATGGGCGCGGGAGCATCCGCCGTTCCAGGGGCGGCAGGCGGTGAGGGAACGGGAACCAGGAGAAGATGATGAATGAGACATGGATGGTTAGGCGCTCTAACGATCGCATTCAGCCGCAGGCGCGCTAGCGACTGTCGGCTGCAATGCAGGGTTGGGCGTCACCGTACAACGGAGGCACGATGTCTGCGATTAGCGTTCTAAACAGTTTTGCGCAAAGCCGCGAACATGATGCCGTGCTGATTCGCGACGGCATCAGTTACGGTGATGTGCGTGAGGTTGTGCGCGAATTGAGCGCGATGCGCGGCGCATTGGATGCATTGCTGGAAATAGCCGAACAGGTCGTTGACACGCGACGATGCAGCGTCGGGGTACTGCGCGCGATGAATGAGGCTCGGCGGCATGTGACGCCCAACGACCAAGGTAACCGGCCGTTGCCGGCGCAAGGAGAGTGAAGGTGACCACGAACAGCCCCGCCGGCAACGGTCCGGTTGACCGCGTTGTTAGGCCGCGCTTGCTGGACCTGTTTTGCTGCGCAGGCGGTGCGGCGATGGGCTACGCGAAGGCCGGCTTTGACGTGGTGGGGGTGGATATAAACCCGCAGCCGCGGTATCCGTTCGAGTTCCACCAGGCCGACGCCATGACATTTGACCTTTCCGGGTTTGACGCGATCCACGCCAGCCCGCCATGCCAAGCGTACACGGTGCTCGGCGGCCGTGAGGATTTGAGCCACTACCCGGACTTGGTTGATGCAGTGCGCGAACGGCTGCAAGCCTCCGGGGTGCCGTGGATTATCGAGAACGTACCAGGAGCCCCACTGCGCGCCCCGATAACCCTGTGCGGCGCGATGTTCGGCCTTCGCAGCTACCGGCACCGGCTGTTTGAAAGCAGCGTGCCGCTGACGGCCCCAGCGCACCCGCCGCACAAGGTGCGGGTGAATCGACGCGGAGAGAACCGGCGCCAGCATTGGGACAACGGCGGGTTTATCACGATCACCGGGGACGTAGGCGTGTATTGCGGCCCCGAGGCGATGGGAGTGGATTGGATGAGCGGGAACGAGCTTTCGCAGGCGATACCGCCCGCCTACACCGAGTTTTTAGGGCGGCAACTACTGGCTGCGACCAAGCGGCCTAACGTTGGAGTTCACCAGCGCCGACAGGCGTCGGGTGGAACGACGGGTTAGGCCCCACGCGCAAGGAGTCCGAATGAAGTTCACAGCGCCCAGCCGCGAATGGCTGGAACGGATGGCCGCAGAGGAACCAGACTGCGGAGTTTTGGCTTGCAGCCCTGAGCTGCTGAAGGAGATGACGATGACGACGAAGGTGAAGATCGGGCTGGCGCAGAAGCACATGCCAGTGGTGGTGGACGTGCTGCGTAGCGATGGCACGGTGCAGTACACGCAAACGCTTAGCGAACTCGGCCAGGAGGCGCAGGAGTACGTGCACAGCGGCCAGACGCTGCGGGTGCGTGAGATGACCACGCAGGAAATGCACGACGCTGGCCTGGGGGCCTAACAAGCAATAGGCACCAAACGTGTCCGATAACGCCTACCGAGGCGCAATCAACCGCGTTTGGCAGGACGCTAAGGGCGTCTGGCGGCTGGAGCTGATCGGCTACGCGGTCAGGGAAAATAACCTACAAGAAAGGTCGGGAAATGAGGAAGCGGGCAACGAGCGCGTTACGGGGAAAGTACGAAAAGGCGCGGAAAGACCTTGTTGCGTTCCAGCGGTGGGTAGTGACCGGGCTTTACCGGTTCGTGCCGTGGAATGAGTACGAGCGGGAAACGAAGTCGCCGGAAAGCACGGCGGCATTTGCGAGGGCGGTCGAACATGCTGCCCTCTAACAAGCAATAGGCCCCACAACCGTCCGATAACATCACCCAACCATGAAGCGCCAATCCGAAGCCTATGAATCCATGGTCTACGCCTACGCATGCGGCGAGCCGCTGGCTGGCGAGGATGCCGCCATGGCCGAGCTCGCCCGCTGCCGCGAACTGTGGGACAGGCTGGTGGAGATCGATCGAGCGGCCGAGCGCGCACTACTCGATGCGGCCGGACGGGACGTACCGGAGATCGCTGCGTCCGTGGAACTGGCCTGGCTGCTGACCGCCCAGTTGCGCGAGGCCAAGACGCAGGCCGAGATTCGCGGCCGCGTGAAGCAACGCAAGGCCGCTTGGGCCTCGACCTGGAAGCCACTTGCGCAATGGAAGCGCGACCACAAGGACGATGCCGATGCGATCCAAGCGACGATGTGGGCCGAGGTCACGAAGGCGCGGCAGGAAAGCCCCGCGTGGTGGCCGAACTACAACGCCACGATCCAGCGCTTCACGGCGGCCCGATCTGGTGTGCGTAAGTTCGGCCGGCGCCTGCGGCTGGCGGACCCTGAACGCGAGGACGGGGTGTTGGACGTGCAGATCATGCGCACCAAGACCGGGCTGGGGGCGGCGCCCGGTGAGCTCCAGGACGGGACAGTGAGCGCGTTGCAGGTCGGTTACGTCGATCCTGCAGCCTACGACCCTCACACGTTCCTCGGCATGCGCCGCAAGCTCAGGATCACAATCGTCGAGATGCGGGTGGATCGGGCGGGTGCTACGATCCGCCTGCCGCTCATCATGCATCGCCCGCTGCCGAATGGCTGGCGGGTGAAGGCGGCGCAACTGACGTTCGGGTTGCGCGAGCGTAAGCGTCGCTGGCAGTTGACGCTGACGCTATCTAGGCCAGCCGCGCACGGCGGCGATATGGCCGTGACCGGATGTCTTCCGGCCCACGTGACTTCTCCCACTGCTGTACTGGCCATGTGCTACCAGCCGCTTCCGGACGGCAGCCTGCGGGTTGTGGAGGGCGACGAGACGCTGGACCTGCCCGGGGACTGGATGCGTGGCATGGACCGCGTGGAGCGGCTCCAGGCTGCCATCTACGAGAGCTTCGCGCGGGAGATGGCGATCTGGAGCGAGGACCACGATCCACACCGAACCCCGGAGGAGTGGGCGGAAGTGCTGCTGACTCGCCTGCGTAGCGGGCTGCGGGTTCCGCAGTACGCTCGTGTCTGGCGCGAGCTCTATGTCGGGTGGCGGAACGAGATGCTCGAGCTGCGCGGCACGCTGCTTGGCCGGCGGCTCGACCTGTACCGGCGCTGGACGGCCGACGTCGTGACTCGGCACCGCGTAATCAACGTCACGCGCCCGCTGCTGGCCGTGGTTGCCCAGGCGGACCGGGACAAGCCTGAGAACAGCCTTCGACAGCGCGCCGCTCTGAGCATCTTGGAGCATTGGCTTGTGCACCAGGCGCGGAAGCACGGTCGTAGCTTGACGATCGCGAGCGCTCCCGTGGCAACTGATGTCGATACTAGCAAAATCAGGAAGATATCGAGGAAGCAACGGGCGGAAATCGTGAGCGCTCGCAGCCATGCCGATAACTCCTTGAATGCGTAGGAGTTGTGAGTGTGGCAGACGAAAGCGGAGCGCAGCCGCTTGGTTACTGCGACGCTTCCGCGTTGGCGATGTCGTCGTCGGGCCCGCGCGACGAAAGCGGAGCGCAGCCGCTTGGTTACTGCGACCGTGCGAGCTGTGCTCACCACTGCCGGCCAGGACGTGACGAAAGCGGAGCGCAGCCGCTTGGTTACTGCGACGAAATGTACGCGCGGAAGGTCGTCCTTCTGCAAGTCGACGAAAGCGGAGCGCAGCCGCTTGGTTACTGCGACCTTTAGCGCTTCAATGCCCGCTCGGTTCGTCTTCCAGACGAAAGCGGAGCGCAGCCGCTTGGTTACTGCGACGCCCGAGGGGGTGGTGCTGCTGCGCTATCGCACCGTCGAGGACCTGGCGCGATACCGACCCGACATGCGCGAGCTGCCGCTACCCGTGCACGGCGCTCTGGTCGATCGCCTGCGCGTGGCGCTCGCACGCCGCGGCATCCGCGTGCGCGTCGTGTGGATGGAGCGCGAAGCCTACGATGCCTGGCGCGGGCGACGGCGCGATGCCGAGGACGTGCGCGCCGCGTGGGCGGCGCTGCAGATCACCGCCGCACCGGCGGCGGCCCCCGAAGCGTAATCCGGACGGGACGGAAGGGCCTACTTGATTTTCTGGCATGGTTTTGCTAGCGTGCGCTGCTAGGTGGGGCGGAGCTTTGCCCGAAGAGGCCGGTCGATGACCGGCCTTTGCATTTGGGGCCCGATGCGCTTTTGGTGGGTGGTGCCGATCCTGTTGTTGTGGGCAACGCCATCGGTTGCGGCTATCCCTACGATCCCTCCCCAAGCCTGCCCGCTGGTGGCCGAGTGGGCTGTGGGGATCCGCGCGATGGCCGTCGAGCGCCTGTCTGGAGAGGCGATCTATCGCGTCATGGACGCCTGGTACGCGGTCGAAGAAAGATTTTCTCCTGCCGGGAAGGATCTAGTTCGCGCGCTGATTCGGGTCGCCCAGACAGATGCGCGGCCCCCTCAAGCATTCTCAAGGGCCTTCCTTGTCTCTTGTCAGGCCGGCGAGCAGGCGCGGTTCCTCGGGGTGTCGGTGTGACTCCAGAGCAGATCCTCACTCTGTGCCCCAGGGCCGGTGATTGGGCAGCGGCGTTGTGTCTGGCGGCCTCGGAGTGGGAGATCAACACGCCGCGGCGCGAGGCGCACTTCGTCGCTCAGGTCGGGCACGAGTCGGCCGGCTTGACGAGGTTCGAGGAAAATCTGAGGTACTCTGCGCCGCGACTCCTGCAGGTCTTCCCCAGGCACTTCCCGCACGCCGACGCTGCGGCGATCTACGCCAGCAGGCCGGAGCGGATCGCGAACCGGGTGTACGCCGATCGTATGGGAAACGGGCCGGAGGAATCGGGCGACGGTTGGCGCTACCGAGGTCGAGGGCCTATTCAGATCACTGGCAGGGACAACTACCGGCTCTGCGGAGAGGCGCTGAACATGGACCTGCTGGCGCGCCCGGATGCACTGCTTGAGCCCGGGCCCGGATCGGCTTCGGCGGCCTGGTACTTCGCGACGCGGTGCCTGGAGGCCGCCGACCGCGATGACGTATCGGCGGTGACGCGATGCGTGAATGGCGGTACGCACGGCCTGGCCGAGCGCGCGGCGATCACGAAGAGAGCCTTCGCGTGCTTGGCCTGAAGGTCGGCCTGGTGGTAGTAGCGCTCATTGCCCTGATCGGCGCCTACGCCATGATCGACAGCCGCGGCTACGACCGTGGTAGATCCGAGACCATGGCGGAGGTGGCGCAGCGCGACAACGAGGCGCTGAGGGCCTCTATAGCGGCTCACGCTGCGGCGCAGGCCCGGGTGAGGGATCTGGAGGCTCAGAGCGTCCGGAGCGTGGCTCAGGCCGGCGGTGAGCTGGCGCAACGCATGGAGGTGGTACGTGTCGAGAATGCTCTGCTGCGCGCTGATCTGGCTGCTGGGAGGGTGCGCCTCGTCGATCCCGGCCGCGCCGCCGAGGGTGATCGAGGTGCCGCCGCCGAGGCTTGCACCGCCACCGGCGGAGGTGATGGTGCAGGAGCCGGCGGATTTTCAGCGTCGGCTGCGGGATTTCTTCTCGGCGAGGCCGAGCGCGCCGACCGGATCGCAGCCCGCCTCGCCGCAGCCCAAGCCGTGATCCTCAGCGACCGCGAGGTGTGTCGCTGATCCGGCCCGGCGGTCTAGGAGGCTCGCCGAGCCTCCGGAGCGCGCGACGGACTGATGTGATCGCGACCCCGTGCTTGCGGGCAGCGGCCGAAATGGTGTATCCGCGGTCGAGCACGAGGCCGACCGCGAGCAAGACGAGATAGGACGGACGCGCGCTCATGAATCGAGGGCCTGTTCTCTCACGGCGGCGCAGATTGGGCATGGCACATGTTCATCATCCTGAGTTGTATCAAACTCTTCCGGCCACGGGATGCCGCGCATGACAAACAGGTTGGTTTTGACGGCGGATTCCAAGGTTTCAAGCGCAAAGCGGATGTTGCGCTGTCGCCCGGGTTCCAGGCGGTCAATGTGGGCTTTCAGGAGGCGCAAAGCTTCGCTTGCGGCATTGATCCATCCGGCCTCGTATCCAATATCGTGTTCTGATTTGTTCATTCCTGCGTCTCGGCGAAGCCGCGCGGTTCGCGGTAGACGGCCCAGGTTGCCCATTCGGCAGCGCTCGGGCCGCTCGCTATCAAGCGCTGAAACTCGATTCTGATTTCGAGGTCCTCCGGCGGGAGGATGTTTGCGCCGCGCGCCTTGCGGTACATGTCGACGGCGGCGGCCTGCGCTTTGCGCAGATGTTCGCAGTGGCGCGTGCGAACGCCAAAGCGGGACGGGGCTGATATGCGGTAATAGCGTGACATTGTTCATTCCCCTTGAGGTTCAACGGCTGAATCGGTTTCGAGGAGCGCTTGGCGACAGGCGAGCTCCGTGCTGGCGCGGATGCGGCACCAACGCTCCCCGTCCTGTTGATCCGCGTCGAGGATCACAAGGCGCAGGGCGGCGCGCAGGCGGGTGATCTGGGCCTTAGCGCGGTCGCGATCGCATAGCAGCGCGGAGTAGCCGTCGATAGCGACGCGCTGAGCGGTGAGCGCTCGCTGGTAGTCGGCGTGCAGTTCGGACATGCGGCTCATGGTCATTCCCCTGACGTGAGTGTGGCCAGAATCTTGCTCGCGATAGTGGCGCGGAAGAGCGATGCGGGCAGCGTTTGCGCCATGGCTCGCAGGGCGGCGGCTAGGTCAGTGTGTGCATTCATGATTCCCTCTCGTGGTTGGTCCGGTAACGTCCCGGCCGTTGCCCGCGGGGCGGGCAACAGTAGGGGCGCTAGTCAGGAGGCGCGCCAGATCCCGGCCGCAGCCGCGCATGCTGCGCACACCCACTGCGCGCCCGCTGATCCTGCTTCGTCGATAGCCTCTTTCTCCGTCTGGTCCTCTACCCAGACGGCATCTTGCTCGCCGCAGACATCGCCGCATACTACGCACTCGTCCGTATGCTCTTCGCACGCTTGGATCGCCATCGTCATCTCCCGGTCATAGTGGCCAGCGAAGCCCGCTGGCGGGGCATTCCCCTCCGCCCGCGTGGGCAGGCGCAGGGGAATGGGGCTACGGGTGGACTGTAATCAGGCCTAGCTCTTGACGGGACGGGTGGCCTTGCGCGCTTCTTCAGCCGACATGCCATCATCCATCAGCTTCGCCATCGCCTTGACGCGCTCCTCGTCCGGCCGGAATGCTTTGTGCTCGCCGTCCTTGATGTTGACGACGAAAAACCAGCGCTCGCCGCCTTCGCTCGCTTCGTACAGCCCGACGTCGAGCGACCAGGTGCAGTCAATCATCGTGCGCGGGCGATTGAAGTGCTCGCGCTCGATTTTGTCCGGCTCGATGAATGCGCGCTGCAGGCCGTACTGGTTGCTTGTGCCATGGATGGCGGCGATCCAGCACTTGTTGCCGAGCTTGCCCGAGTAGCCTTTGCCGTACCGCAGAGTCCGCTCGTACATGATCTGCCTCCTTGTTGGGCGCGGGATCGCGCCGACACCCAGACGATAGGGCATCATGCGCTATTTGTCAATACTGTAAATTTGTACAGTATGTGCTGTGAGATCAGAGATATATCAGGGGGGGGGTATGACGACGATGGATGTGAGGTCGGAGTGGCTGGAGCGCAACCTAGAGCTGCTGCTGCGCCGAGCGCCGGCCGACCGGGATGCGTACCTGTCCGGGGTGCGCCTGGCGCGCGGTGAGGAGGCGGCCGAGGCGCTGATACGTGCGGCAGGGGATCGCCTGTACGAGCCCGCCGCAGGTAGCATTGGGGCGGCCGGCCGGCATGGGCTGCGCGTGGTCCCGGTGGGCGGGGTGCTCACTGTGCCCGCCCCGCGGGCGCGCTGGCCGAGCGTGCGGGCCGTGATCTACCGTTATGCGCGTGGGGTGGGCATGCGCCTGCGTACTCGGGGGCGTGGTGATAGCATCCGTGTCGAGAGGGTGGCGTGACCGAGGGTCCGCACCCGGTGCGGACCCTAAACACATGAGAGGGGCGGCATGATCTGGATCGTGATCGGACTGTACGTGGCGGACGGATGGACGACGTATCAGATGCTCAAGCGCGGCGGGCGCGAGCTCAATCCGGTGCTGGCGGCGCTGATCGCCCGCGTCGGCCCCTACGCCGCGCTGATGATCGCCAAAGGGGCGGCTGTGGCCGCGCTGCTCTGGGCGGCGGCCGACATGAGCCCAGGATGGTGGGCGCTGATCTCGGCCGGGTATGCCGGGGTGGTCGCGCGCAACCTGTATCTGCTCTACGGGAGGCGCGCGTGATCGACCAGGCGGCGGCGGAGCGCGCCATGTCGCAGGCTGCGGCATTCGCCTCGCAGAGGATGACCGCGGCCCAGGAGGCGCTGGGCACGCTGTGCCTGCGCGGAGTCGATGAGCCCTACTCTGGCGTGACCCAGGGGCCGGAGACGATCGACGAGAGCCTGGATCGCGAGCAGCGCTACTCGGTGGCGCTGATGGACTTCTGCCGGGGCCTCGGGGCTGAGGTGGTCATAACCGCTCCTCCGGCGGTCGAGTCCGTGGTAGCGGCGCCGACTATCGGAGGGTCCGTCCCCGGGACGGACCCTACTCAATCGCCGTGGGCCTCCGCGCCAGCGGAGACCTTCCTGGTCATGGCTCAGACGCCGACCGCCGCGGCGGACCCGACGGCGATGCAGGTCGAGTCGATGTACGAGGCGTGCGCCGAGACGCTGAGGGCGCTCCTGGCGACGGCGATCGAGGGTGCCAAGGCGGACTGCGAGGGCGGCGAGCGAGTGCGCGTCATTTTTCGTGCGGCGCCAGATTTTGCCTCTCAGGTCCGGCTGAGCGAGTCCGTGCACCGTGCGATGGGCCGCATCCGCTGCACTGTGGTGTGCTCCGACGCCCCGCAGGCCAGCTACTTGCTCGGCAGCGTCGAGGGTCAGCCGCGGCCGTACCAGGTCGCCTACGAGCTGCCAGATATGACGTTGTTCTACGGATTGAATCGGCTGCGCTGGCGCGACCGTCGGTCGCCGGATGCGGACTGTCTGATACAGATGGTAGGAGGTGTGGCGTGAAGCCGCGCATCAGGTGGTTGTCCAGGTGGCGCACTTGGAGCTGCGGCACCAAGGGTGGCGTGTACGGCATTGGCGCGTCACCACGCGAGGCGTGGGAGGGGTGGCTTGCGGCGGTACACGAGGAGTGGGTAGCGTGACGACGGCCGAGCTGATCGCAGTATTCGAGCGGGCGTTTATTTGCTGTGTCGGGCCGCAACAGGCGTATTTCGATCTACCGAATGGCCGCAGCGGCCTGACTCGGCTGACCTATGCGACCTACGCCGTGGCGGCGGAGGACGTTGAGGACGCCGAGGGGTTGCTGTGCGCTTCCTTCGCGGAGAGCTTCTGGCCGGTGCTGGATGCACATGGCAATGAGGGCCACGTCCTGTTCTGGCGGCACCCGTGGAAGATCAGGTTCGGCGAGTCTCAGGAGCGGCAGTACGGTGCTGTCCTAGCGACAGCCGAGCAGGTCGAGGACGGCGCGCCAGTGCCTTCCGGGTCGGTGTTCGAGCCGATCTCTGGCACCTGGTGCGAGGACCTGGGGATCAGGCGCATCGCCCGCCTCGAGTCGCGACTGGTGATCCCGGCGGCAGTCGAGGCGTCTGTGGGGATCGCGAAGGCTGAGGGCGCCGCGACGCTGCGTGTGGCCGGGCCACATGGAGAGACGAGATGAAATTCCAGCCTGGGAAATCTGGCAACCCCGGCGGGCGCCCCAAAAAATCGCCCGAACTGCGGCGCATCGAGGACCTTGCGAAGCAGCACAGCGAGGAGGCGATCATGGCCCTGCTCGACGAGGCGAAGCACGGCAAGGGCCAGCCCAGAGTCGCCGCTGCCGTAGCGATCCTGGATCGAGGATGGGGGCGACCCGTGGAGCGGCAGGAGTCCGGTGATCCAGGTGCATTCGCTGGAGAGGACAAGGAGGCGATACGCCAGCGGATCAAGGAGCGCAGCGTGCGCCTGGGATTGGCGAAGGTGGTCCCGATTCAGAGGGCGCGTAAAGCCTGAGCGTGGACGCGGAGCTTGACGAGCTACGCCAGATAGATGGCGAGCTTGAGCGGCTGGAGTGTCTGGAGGCCAGAGACCGGCTGGCGGTCTATTGCGGGCTGCACATTCCAGCCGAGATCGAGGGCGACGACGATCTGCGCGGCATGGAGCGCATGCCTCTGCCAGCGCGGTATGTGCCGGCGCGGCACCATCAACTGATCGTCGAGAAGCTGGAGGAGGTCGAGCGCGG
Organism: Burkholderiales bacterium; assembly: GCA_020846575.1. Lineage (GTDB taxonomy): Bacteria > Pseudomonadota > Gammaproteobacteria > Burkholderiales > SG8-39 > JADLDQ01. The sequence goes on along the minus strand of JADLDQ010000403.1, from coordinate 9,520 downwards.
GGAGATAGGTCGGCTGATGATCTTGGCGCCGCCCGGCAGCGCGAAAGCGCTGGCGCTGGACACGCCGATCCCGACGCCGGATGGCTGGACAACGATGGGCTCGCTGAAGGTCGGGGATCGGGTGTTCGACGAACGCGGACAGGTATGTCGCGTGACATGGAAAAGCCCGGTTTGGCGTGGCCGCCCAGTGTTTTCGGTTCGCACAGATTGCGGCGACGAGATCGTCGCGGACCGTGACCACGAATGGCTGGTGCGGTTGTGCGGAAAACCGCGCGCACCGAATAAGGGTGGGTTCGCGTCCCGTCCGTGGCGTCCGTTCAAGATCAAGGAAACGTGGGAGTTGCATCGGCGGCGCGTAAAGCGACCGATGATTGCGCGCGCAGCAGCACTCGAACTGCCGGACGCTGAACTGCCGATTGACCCGTACCTGCTCGGGGTGTGGCTTGGAGATGGGCACAGCACATCGGTCCGCATCACAGCATCCGAGAATGACATCGGCGCACTGCGCGCAGAGATAGAGAGACTTGGGTATAAGACATCGACGACGATGATTCCGACGTTGTTTGGTGTCCTTGGTGTGCGCGCAGCGTTCGTAAAGCTCGGATTGCTGAATGACCCGTTGCACAACACGTTCGGGCGCAAGCACATTCCGGTGGCGTACATGAGGGGTTCTGCCAAGCAGCGGCTGGCGCTCCTGCAAGGGTTGATCGACACCGACGGGACTGTGTGCAAAAAGCGCGGGTGCTCGACGTTCTGTAACACGAACAAGGAACTTGCCGAGCAAGTGCGAGAGCTGGTGCGTTCACTAGGCGTGAAGGCTGGATGGACAGAGGGCCGTGCCATGCTTTACGAAAAGGACTGCGGCCCCGTGTATCGAGTTGGATTCTATCTTGATGGTGCGGCCCGGATGGAGCGCAAGCGTGTGCTGTGCAGAGATCAGTTCAGGACGCCGAACACATACATAGATGTCGCTCCGGCTGGAACTGCGGATACGGTTTGCATCGAGGTAGATTCTCCGTCGCATTTGTTTCTGTGCGGCAGATCAATGACGCCTACGCACAACAGCACCTACGCATCGACGCTGTTCCCGGCGTGGTACCTGGGCCGGCACCCAGCGAAGTCGCTGATCTGCGCGAGTCAGACGCAGGAGTTGGCCGACAGATTCGGACGGCGAGCGCGGAATATGGTGGCGAGCGACATTCATCGTCGCGTGTTCGGCGCCGGCCTAGCACCCGATCAGCGCGCAGCGGGACACTGGGAGACTGAGGCCGGCGGGGAGTATCACGCTACCGGGGTGCAGCCGTTCGCTGGCAGGCGCGGCGACGGATGGATCTGCGACGACCTGATCCGCGGCCGGCGCGACGCCGACTCTAAGACGGTGCGCGACAGCACCTGGGAATGGCTGCTCGGTGACCTGCGGCCGAGGATGAAGCCCGGCGCCTGGGGCGTATTCATCACGACGCGCTGGCACCCCGACGACCCGGCCGGCCGCATCTTGCCGAAGACGTGGGCCGGTGAGTCCGGGTGGGTGACGGCGCAGGACGGCGAGAAGTGGTACGTGCTGTGCCTGGTGGCCGTGGTCGAGACCGACGAGGATCGGCGCAATGACCCCCTGGGCCGGAAGGTCGGCGACATTCTCTGGCCGGAGTGGTTCACGCCGGAGATGTTGGCGCAGGAGCGCCGAAGCCAGGGCCTGCGCAACTGGACCGCGCTCTACCAGCAGCGCCCGCGTCCCGACGAAGGGTCCGTGCTCAAGCGGGAGCACTGGCGGCGCTGGCCATACGCCAAACCGCCGCGGTGCGAGTACGTGGTGGACGTGTGGGACACGGCCTTTGAGGAGGGCGAGGAAGACGACTTCTCGGCCTGTACGTCCTGGGGTGTGTTCGTCTACGACGAGCCGGCTCCCACCGAGTTCCAGGACCCGAAGAGGCCGAGGTGGCGCAAGCCGACGACCGGCCCGCGGCATTGCGTGATGCTGCTCGATTGGTGGGAGGACAAGAAAGAGTTCCCCGAGCTGCGCCGCATCGCGATCGAGCGATACAAGACGAGCCGGGCCGACCGAGTGCTGGTCGAGAAGAAGTCGAGCGGTCACAGCCTGATCCACGAGCTTAGGCGTGCTGGCGTGCCGGTGCTGGCGCTGTCTGCCGACAGGAGCAAGCTGGCCAGGGCGCATGCCGCATCGGTCGTGCTCGAGGACGGGTGCGTGTGGTACATGGACCGGCGATGGGCCGACCAAGTGATCGAGAAGTGCGCCGCGGCCACGTTCATCAAGGGCGACCCGGGCAACGACACGCCGGATACCTGCGTGCACGCATGGACCTGGTTGCGAAAGACGTTCCACCTGACGACCAGGGCGGACAAGCCGGAGGCACCGGACGAGGATGATCCGGTGCCGCGAAGAGACATGCCAAGCAACGTGTTGGGGATAGCCAATGCCCGTAAATCTGCGTGATCTGACTGACGTGACGTTCGGCGACCCGGACCAGGTTCTAGCGTCCGAGGCCCGGCGAACGGACGCCGAGTTGCCTGCGGATGCAATGGCGCTCGTGGACCTGACCCCTCCGGGCATTGCCCCCGGCATCGAGGTGCTGCCGGACGGCTCGATCGTGGTGGCGATGGACGCGGGCGACATGATGATGGGCGACGAGCGTGCGCCAGGCGATCCGATGGAGCACGGGGCGAACCTCGCCGAGTATCTGGACGCCGGCACGTTGTCCAAGATCGCTGGGGACGTGGACGAGTGGGCGCGCGCCGACGCGCTGGCCCGCTCCGAGTGGTTCGAGCGACTGGCAGATGGGATCGAGTTGCAGGGGCTCGTGCCAAGCCCCGGCGGCACGGCGCACATCATGGAACTGGCGGGCAAGACGCATTACCCGCTGATCGCCGAGGCTGCCGTCCAATTCCAGGCCCGGGCGATTGCCGAGCTGGTGCCGCCAAGCGGGCCGGCGAAGGGCAAGATCATCGGGGCGAGGACGAAGGAACTCGAAGATCAGGCAACCCGGGTCGCCGACTACCTCAACTATCAGTTGATGGAAGAGGACCGCGGGACGTACTACGACGAGATGGACCGACTTCTCTACGTGCTGGCGTGCAACGGCAGCCAGTTCAAGAAGGTCTACAAGGACGAGTTGGAACGTCGGGTGGTGTCGCGGTGGATCCGTGGCGATCACTTGCTCGTGCCCCACGGCTGCACGTCACTCAACTCAGCGCCTCGGTACACGCTCCAGATTCCGACGTCCAAGAACGACATGCGGCGCCTGCAAGCGAGCGGCTTCTACCGCGACGTGCCGCTGGGCATGCCCACGGATGGGCCGATGGTCAACGAGCGCCTGAAAGAGACGCAGGACCGTGCCGAAGGTCAGCAGGATGCGGACAAGTACCTGCTGGACGACGAAGACCACGTAGCGTGGGAGTGCTACTGCTACTACGACCTGCCGGGGTTCGAGGACATCGGAGACGACGGACAGCCGACGGGGATTGGGCTGCCGTACATCGTGACGGTGGACAAGGACAGTCTCCAGGTTCTTGCAATCCGCAGAAACTGGAAAGAGGAAGACGCGCTCAAGACCCGGCAGAGGTGCATCGTGCACTTCCCGTTCCTGCCCGGGGACGGCTTCTATTCCAAGGGGTTGATTCACTTCATCGGCGGGACGGCTCACGCGGTGACCGGGCAGCTGAGGGCAATCATCCTCGGGTGCGCCTTCGCAGGGATGAACGGCGGGTTCAAGAGCAAGGACGCTCGCATACCGTCCGATGTGTCCCTGGAGTACGGCGTCTACAAGGAGGTCGATATGACCTCCGACGAACTGCAGAAGTGCTTCTTCACGCCGAGCTTCAAGGGGCCGAGCGAGGCGGACTTCAAGACCCTGGAGTTGATGATCGGGGTGGGGCGGCGGTTTGCCTCAACCACCGAGGCGATGGTGGGGGATGCGTCGAACACGGGGCCAGTTGGGACGACGGTTGCGCTGATCGAGCAGGGCTCCAAGGTTCACTCTGGCATCCACACGCGGCTGCACCAGGCGATTGCCGAGGAGTTGCGGCTGATAGCCGACCTGAACGGGCAGCACCTGCCGGAGGAAGGCTACCCCTACGAGGTGGCCGGTGCGCCGCGGTCGATCGCCAGGGCGGACTTCGATGGCCGCGTTGACGTGGTGCCGGTGTCGGATCCGAACATCTTCAGTACGACGCAGCGGATCGCGATTGCTCAGGCGGTGCAGGCGCGAGCCGATGCGAAGCCGCAAGCCTACGACGAGGAAGAGGTCGAGCGGTACTTCTTGGAGTCGTTGCGTGTTCCGGACTTCGAGCGGTTCCTGCGAAAGGCCCAGAAGCCGCCGCGGTGCGACCCGGTGACGGAGAACAGCAGGGCGTTGATGGGCAGGGTGATCGGTTCATTCCAGGACCAAGCGCACCCGTCCCACATTGCCGTGCACATGGACCTGATGCACCGGATGGAGGCGGAGAAGAATCCACTGCTACAGCAGCTTTCCCCGGTGATGATGGCCCACATCGCCGAGCACATCGCCTACCAGACTCGGATCGAGTACGCGATGGCGATGGGCGTACAGCTGCCGCCCCTGGGTGGAGAGGAGCAGCAGCCGATCCCACCGCAGGTCGAGAACCAGCTGGCGCAGATGGCCGCGGCGGCGATTCAGAGGCTACCGGCCCCCGGTGGGCAGGACGCCGGCGCTCAGGCGCAGGCCCTATCGCAGCAGGCGCAGGAACTTGACCAGGCGCGGCAGCAGATTGCGGCCGAGAAGTCCGAGATCGAGCGGGGCAAGATGCAACTGGAGTTCGGCCGGCGCGAGGGGGCGTTGCGAGAGCAACTCGCTCAGGCCAGGCGGCAGATGGCCGGGCAGCGCATGACCGCCGAGATGCAGCGCATGCTCGATGAGGCGGTGGCGAAGGTGGAAGCGTCGCTGCGGGGGCCGCAAGAATGAGCCTGCCGCTGGCCTACAAGAAGGCGCTCCAGGCGCACATCGACCAGGAGGCGCCGAAGATCGCGCGGGGCAACTGCAAGACTTGGGAGGACTACCTTCGGAGGTCGGCGAAGATCGCCGGCATGGAGGAGGCCATCCAGATAATCGATAGGGTAAGCAGGGGCTTATCCGACACACTTGACGAGGAGTGACATGAGCGACGCACTGACGGCGGCGGACGAGTTTCTCCATGAACTTCAGGATGCCGAGGGCGAGTTCATCCCGCCTCAGACGGTTGGTCGGGAGGTGCTGGACTGGATGGACTTCTCGGAGACCGGGATCGACCCGGACGACATACCGGAGCCGACCATTTGGCGGGTGCTCGTGTTTCCGAAGCAGCCCAAGCGGATGACGGCCAGCGGGATTGCCCTGCCGTCGATGGCGCAATCGGTCGAGCGTCACCTGAACTACATCGGGCAGGTCGTGGCGATGGGGCCTATTGCCGGCAAGTCGGAGCGCTTCCGCAGGCCGGACGGCACCCTCGCATGGGACATCAAGGTCGGAGACTGGGTGATCTACGGCCGCTACTCCGGGCAGCACGTCGAGTACCAGGGCGTTGAGTTGCTGACCGTGAACGACGACGACATCACGATGCGGATCAAGAACCCGGCAGGGTTTAGGGTCTACCTGTAAGCCTTTTCAAACACGGCGAGAGCCGGAGGGACGTATGGCGAAGTTGAGCGACGCTGATCTGTTGGGCGGTGATGATGACGATCTGAAGGACGAAAAGGTCGATGACGGCCTGGACGCGCTGGACGGCGGGTCTCAAGACCGCGACGAGGTGCTGGGCGGTAGCTCGGTTGACCCGAGCCTGAAGCCCGAAGATGACCTTGAGGTCGTTGTACTGGACGAGGACGAGGGTGCCGGCAGGAAGGCCGCGGTCGAGGCCGACGAGACCCACGCGGAAACGGCATACGACGACGATGCCGGCGAGGTGGTGGACCCTCTGACGCTCATCACGGCCGAGGAGCGCAAGAACTGGCCGGAGGCGCTGCAGAAGCGAGTGGGCAGGGAACGCCGGCTGAAGGCCGAGGAGCGGGCCAGGGCGGACGCAGCGGAGGCGGCGAGGCAACGGGCTGAGGCGGCGCTGCTCGAGTCGCAGCGGGTCAACGTAAGCCTGGTGACTGCGATGCTGGCTGGCGAGATCGAGAAGAAGCAGCGGGAGTTGAAGGCGGCCAAGGAGGCAGGCGAGACCGACACCGAAATCAAGGTGCAGGGGGAGTTGGAAAAGCTCCGGGCGGACGCCAGAGACGCAGAGCGGGCGAAGGAGGCGCTGGCCAAGGCGCCGGAGCCGAAGGAGACCAAGCCGACGAATCCGATTGCGGACAGGTGGCTGGGGCGGAACCGCTGGATGCAGCACCAGGACTTCCGACAGCAGGCCGCGGCAACCAGGGGGATCGACATCGGCTTGGCGGCCGAGGTCAAGGCCGGCGAGCACAGCTTCGCGGTGGGTTCGGTCGAGTACTTCAACGAGCTGGACCGCCGGGTCGCCACACAGATGCCTGGGCTCAAGTCTCGGGTGCAGCGGGTATTCGGTGGTGGCGGGGCCAAGACGACGGTGGCGCCAGTGACCAGGGGCGCCGTGGGGCGGCCGGCGGCGAAGAAGAACCAGGTGCAGTTGACGCGGGCGGACCTGGAGAACATGCGGGATTTCGGCATGGACCCGAACAACAAGGAGCACCTGCAGGAGTACGCGATGAACAAGCGCAACCGTGAACGAGGAGTGAACGCATGAGCAAGATCCAGAATCGAGCCAGGGGCGTGTCGGTACACCAGACGTGGGAGGCGCAAGCAAGGGTCTCCGAGCCGGTGCACGAGGAGGAAGACGAGCCGTGGCGCCAGGGCGCGAGCCTCACCATGCCGCCGCCAAGGCCAGGGCAGGACCAGCGATGGATACGCGCATCAATGGCCGGTCAAGACGACACGTCGAACTGGAGCCGCAAGCAGCGCGAGGGCTGGAGGCCGCGGCCTGCTGAGACGGTGAGCGAGGACTTCCCGGTGCCGCGCATCGACTCGGGCCGGTTCGCTGGGTGCGTGGGCGTGGAGGGGCTGATTCTGTGCGAGCGACCGATGGCGCTTAGCCGCAGGCGGGAGAACTACTTTGCGGAGAAGACCGGCCAGCGCACCGCGGCGATTCACCGGGCGCTGGACAAGTTCAACGCCGAGAACGTCGGGAGCGGCAGGCGCGGCTTCCACGGCATCCAGATGGCCGAGAGGTCTGTCCCAATGAGGGAGGTCAAGGTCAGGGAGGATGCCGACGACTGAACCGAGCATGTCGTTTTGAGTCAAGCGGATAGGGGCTATCTCGTCTTGAGGTAGCCCCGAGACCCGCCGGCAGGCGGGGAGTCTCCTGCCGTCACGCTGCACCGCAGCGGTGGCCCGCCCGGGCACACGAGCGCGACGAGTCCAAGGCCGTCAGGCCGCAGTCACGCTAAACCCTTACAACTAAAGGAGTTTGGCAATGGCCAATGTGGACGCCCCAAGCGGGTTCAAGCCGCATCGCCATGTGTCGGGTGGGGTGATTCGCGCTTCGGACAGCTACAAGATCCAGAGCGCGTATGGCACCGCCCTGTTCACTGGCGACGCCGTAATTCTGTCGAGCGGGTATCTGGCCCGCGCGGCCGACAACAGCAGCAGCCTGGTTGGCATCTTCGCCGGCTGCAAGTACCGGGCCTCGGACGGCTCGGTGGTCTTCTCCCCGCATTGGGTGGCCTCGACGGCGACCCTGGGGTCCGAGGACGTGACGGCCTACGTCTACGACGACCCGAACATCACCTTCGAGGTGCAGTGCGACACGGGCACGGCCTACGTGGACGCGACGCACAAGGGTACTCAGGTGGACATCGAGTTGGATCACTCCGGCAGCACCACCACCGGCCTGTCCGGCATGGAGGTGGACCTGGGCGATATCGGCACGGGGCAATTCCTGGTGCTCGGGCTGATCGACCGACCCGGTAACGCTGCGGGCGCGAACGCGAAGCTCGAGGTCAAGATGAACTCCAGCCTCGTGAAGGGAGACTGACCATGGCCATGAACAGAGCACAGTTCAAGAAGCAGCTCCAGGATGGCCTGAACACGGTCTTCGGGCTGGAGTACAAGCGCACGATGGACACCTGGCGCAAGTACGTGTCGGTCGAGACGGAGAGCCGCAAGGCTTACGTCGAGGATCAGATGATGGCCGGCCTCGGGGAAGCCGCGGTGAAGGGCGAAGGTGCTGCGATCACCTACGACGAGACGGGGGAAACCTACACGGCTCGGTACGTGTTCGACACGATCGCTCTGGCGTTCGCCATCACCGAGGAAGCCGAGGAAGACGGGCTGTACGGCTCGATCGGCAAGAAGCTGGCCCGCGCGTTGGCAAGGTCGTACAAGCACACCATCGCGGTCCGCGTGGCGAACCTGCTGAACAACGGGTTCTCTGCGTCGTACCTCGGCGGCGACGGCGTGGCGCTGTTCTCGGCGTCGCACCCGACACGTTCTGCCGGCAATCAGTCGAACCTGCTGACCAACGCGGCGGACCTGCACGAGACCTCGCTGGAGGACCTCTCGACGCAGATCAGCAACGCCGTGGACGACCGCAATATCCCGGTCGATCTCGAGATCAAGTGCATGGTCATCCCGACCGCGCTCCGGTTCGTGGCTCACCGTCTGCTCAAGTCCGTGCAACAGGACTGGACGGCGAACAACGCGACCAACGCGGCTCGGGACATGAACCTGGTCCCGATGATCGTCATGGACAAGCGGCTGACGGATACGGACGCCTGGTTCCTGGTGACGGATTGCCCGGACGGTCTGAAGTTCATCGAGCGCAAGGCGCCGATGACCAAGATCGAAGGGGACTTCGAGACCGGGAACATGCGCTACAAGGTCCGCGGCCGATCGATCCAGGGCTGGTCGAATTGGCGCGGCGCCTACGGCACACCGGGCGGCTGATGCAAGACCGCGGCCCCGCTTCGGCGGGGTCGCACCTTTTCAATCGATGCCGGCTGGGCTAGGCGCCTGCGTGGCTCGCGTGGCCGGCGAAGGAGTGAGCAATGACTGATTTTCCGAATGGCATCATGAGCTTCGGCATCCCCGTCCTGGGCGGGGTTGGCGGGTTGCCTTTCAATGGCACCTACTATTTCGTCAAGCCCTCGACTGGCAGTGACGGGAACCACGGCAAGAGCCCGCGGCGCCCGCTCAAGACCCTCTCTGCGGCCCTGGGGAAGTGCACGGCAGGGGCCAATGACGTGGTGTTCCTGATAGCCGAGAGCAACACGGAGGCCAACACCACGGACTACCAGAGCGCGACGCTGGACTGGAACAAGGACCTGACGCACCTGATCGGGATCGGAGCCCCGTCGTCGGTTTCGCAGCGCTCGCGTATCGCGCAGCTCTCGACGGCGACCGGCGTGAGCCCGCTGTTCAAGGTGAGCGCGAACGGCTGCTACTTCGCGAACTTCCAGGTGTTTCACGGGGTGGCGGATGCCACGTCGCTGATTTGCACGCAGGTCACGGGCGATCGTAATGCCTTCGACAACGTGCACTTCGCCGGCATGGGCGAT
>JADLDQ010000335.1 GCA_020846575.1 Burkholderiales bacterium | reverse complement strand
GTTCGAGGCTTTCCACACCGCGCGGCAGGCGATGCAGAAGAAGATGGACGCGTCGATCGCCGCGCACGCGGACCAGGAGACGCTGTACGACCAGCCGCAGGTGTCGAAGCAGAAGCTGCGCATCACCGGGCCATTCACGGTCGAGGCCGTGCCGTTCCCGACGGTGCTGTCGCTGGACGAGAACGAGCCGGCGCGCGAGGCGGATGTCGCGATCGCGCGCTCGGGCGAGACCTCGCGGCAGCACCGCTGGCGCGATGAACTCCTGAAGACCGGCATCCGCGGCAAGGGCGGCCAGATCCTGAAGTTCGCGGAGCTGGAGACGCTGCCCGGCACGCGGCACCTGCACTGTTCGGGCACGCTGGCGGAGTCCGGCGAGCGCGTGGTGGTGAGCTTCGGTCCCGAGCACGCGGCGCTGGAGCAGCGCCAGGTCGAGATGGCCATGCGCGAGGCGGGCGAGCTGTTCCCGCGCCCGAAGATGATCGTGTTCTGCGCCTTCACCTTCGACCCGGAGGCCGCCAAGGACATCGACCAGACCAAGGGCATCACGGCGCTGAAAGCGCAGATGAACACGGACCTCCTGACCGAGGACCTGAAGAAGAACCGCGCCAGCAACCAGAGCTTCTGGCTCATGGGCCAGCCCGACGTCGAAGTCCGCAGGCTCAAGGACGGCCGGTATCAGGTCGAGGTCAACGGCTTCGACTACTTCGACACGGCCAAGGGCGATCTCGTCTCCGGCGGCAAGGGCCGCATCGCCATGTGGCTGCTGGATACCGACTACAACGAGCGCTCGCTGTTCCCGCGGCAGATCTTCCTGCCCATGGCCGGCAGGGACGACGGCTGGTTCAAGCTCAAGAAGGACCTGCGCGCGGAGCTGAACGAAGACCTGCTGGCGAAGTTCCACGGCACGGTCTCGCTGCCGTTCGAGGCGGGAGAAAATCGCCGGATCGCCGTGAAAATCGTCGACGACCGCGGGATCGAGTCGCTCAAGATCGTGGCTCTGGAGTAGCGGATGAAGAAGCCGGCCAAACGCTCCAGAAAGGCGCGATCGATGGGACCCAGACGGATTCAAGTCCGCAACCTCGGCCAGATCAAGCACGCGGATGTCGAGTTCGGCGACCTGACCGTACTCGTCGGACCGCAGGCCACGGGCAAGAGCATTTTCCTCCAGTTGCTGAAGCTGGCGGTGGATACGCCGGCGATCCAGGCGGAGCTGCGCCGGTTCAACATCGAGTGGGACGGCAATCCGGAGGCCTTCCTCGATTTGTACCTGGGCGAGGGCATGGCAGCGGTCTGGAAGCCGGAGACTGTCGTCGACGTGGACGGCGAAGTGGTCGCTTGCTCCGCATTCGCCGGCTCCATGCGTAATCGCAGCAAGGAGGAGCGCCTGTTCTACATTCCGGCGCAACGCGTGATGAGTCTGCGTGACGGGCAGACGCGTCCGTTCACGGACTACCGGTTCGGGGATCCGTTCTCATTGCGCGAGTTCAGCGAGCGCCTGCACGTGCTCGTACAGAACGAGTTCGGGCGCGACCCTGCGTTGTTCCCGAAGACCAATCGCCTCAACAAATGGCTCCGCGATCCGGTGTCGCGCAGCATCTTCATGGGCGGTGAACTGAGGACCAGCACGGTCAACATGCAGAAGCAGGTGGTGCTGCAGCCGAAGGACTCGGCACGGGTGCTGCCATACCTCGTCTGGTCTGCCGGTCAGCGCGAGTTCTTCCCGCTCCTGTTGGGGCTGTACTGGCTGATGCCGTCCTCTCGGACGACCCGCCGCGACAAGCTGGACTGGGTCGTCATCGAAGAGCCGGAAATGGGGCTGCACCCGGACGCCATCTCCGTCGTGATGAGTCTCGTCATGGAACTTCTCTCCAGGGGCTATCGCGTCTGCTTGTCGACGCATTCGCCCGCGGTGCTCGACGTCGTCTGGGTTCTGCGGACGATTCAGGAGTGCGGCGGCACGGCCCGCGACGTGCTCAACCTGTTCGAATTCCCCAACAACGCGGTCACGAAGCGGCTGGCCGACGACGTACGGACCAAGGATTACAAAGTCTACTTTTTCGATCGCGATGGCCAGGTGCGGAACATCTCGGGACTGGACCCCGGCGCAGAGGACGAAGGCGAGTCGCATTGGGGCGGCCTCACCGGCTTCTCCAGCCGCGCCGGGGACGTCGTATCGCATGTCGTCAATCGTCAGAGTCTCAAGGATGAGCAATGAATTTCACAGACGTGCTGCGTGCTGCGGGCGCGCCCGTTGCGGACGATTACCGCGCAGGGCTCGCGGCGGCCAAGACGGCCCATGCTCGCCAGATCCTCTGCATCGACCCGCGCCGGCTGGAAGGCAGCATCGACCTGGATGCCTGTTTCGCTGCGGTGCCGGAGCATCGCCGAGAGAATCGCTGGGACTACGGCATCGGCTACCGGACGACGGCCGGCGAGCACCGGGCGGTATGGGTCGAGGTGCATCCTGCTTCGACGAGCCAGGTGAGGGTCGTGCTCGCGAAACTCAAGTGGCTGCAGCGTCGAATCAACGCATGGGGCGTACCTGCGCAGCGGCTCTCATCACAGCGGGATGCCTCGCACCGGCCGTACGTCTGGCTGGCGACTCCGGGCCGGATCAGCATCTACGCGAACACCAGGACTGCGCGCTGCTTGAGGTCGGCCGGACTGGATCTCCCGAGCCGGACCTGCCGGATACCGTGATGCGCAGCGGATCGACCTGCGGGTATCGCATGAAGTTGGCGGCATGACCCTTCGCGCATCACTCATCGTCAACTCCCCGTACCAAACCCCGACCCGCTACTGGCAGCAGGGCCGCGGTGGCGAGCTGACGCTGACCCCGGGCCGCCGGCCCGCGGGCTACGAGATCTTCAACACCCGCGACAACACGCGTCGCACCGAGCCGCTCGATCTGGTGAACGCGATCCGCGAGCGCTTCGATGCCTGGCGGGCGGCTGCGTATCCGGGCATCACCAGCGTCACGCGCTCCTTGCTCGAGCACTGGCGCGAACGCAGTGCGCGGCAGCTGCCGTTCTACTTCTGTCAGCTCGAAG
>JADLDQ010000334.1 GCA_020846575.1 Burkholderiales bacterium | reverse complement strand
TGCGGAACTTGATCTTGCCGCGCAGCAGGCCCAGCCGGCGTCTGGCCCGCTTGGGCTGGTAGCTGACCAGCCGGGCCACGGCCTTGCCGTGCCGCGAGATGACCACTTCCTCGCCCGCTTGCGCGCGATCCACCAGTTCGGAAAGCCGCGCCTTCGCCGCGTGCAACTGGACTGTTTCCATAATTGGTCAGTTTAGACCAATTCCCCCGGCCTGTCAGTTCTCCGGCGCCCGCTTCTTTCGCCTTTTGATCGTCCCCCGAAAGCGCGAAGGAGGTCATGGCGATGATGGGGATGTTCGCGGTCGCGGACCCCCGGGCGCGCGCTTCTCTCAACTCGCGGGCCGGGTCCCTGCGCGGCACTGCCTTTCTGCGCACAACCATAGGGCCCTCTCCCCCTGGGGGCACGCCACTGGCGAGATCTCGCGGTCGAACCCACGAGGAGGAGGAGCGCAGCCTCGGCGAGCTGGTGCGCCTCTCGGGCGGCGGCTCGGGCGCGATGCAGCGCGAGCTCGGCCGCGTGGCGGCCGCGGGGCTGCTCAGCGAGCGCCGGGTCGGCAACCAGTGGCGCTTTCGCGCCGCGCGCGCGACGCGCCGGCCCTCGGCGGCGCTGCGCCGCCTGCAGGCGATCCTCGACGGCGGCGAGGCGCTGCTCACGCACAACTACGTGCTGGTCGAAGCGAGCGCGCTGCTGCAGGCGCGACTCGGGGTCGAGGCCGCCGCCGGCCTGGCGAGGGACTCGGCCGCGTTCGTCATCGAGTGGGTGGACGAGGAGCTGCACGCCGCGGGCGCGCGCGAGCTCGAGCGCTCGCGCAGGCGCCAGCTGAGCCTCGTCGACCACATCAGCTTTCTCGTGATGCGGCGCCGGGAGGTCGCGCGCGCGTTCGCCTTCGATCCCGATTTCGTGGACGCCGGCTTCCGGCTGGTGGAAGGCTAGCAGCGCCGCCCGCTCACTCCTCCGGCGCGAGCCTGCGGATGAGGGCGAGCAGGTCCCTCGGGCTGTAGGGCTTGGCGAGGTAGGCGGTGGCGCCGGCTTCCTTCGCCTTCTGCTCGTCGCCCGAGAGCGCGAACGAGGTGATGGTGATGATCGGCGTGCTCGCCGTCACCGCATCGGCGCGCAGCTTGCGCGTAGCGTCCAGGCCCGAGAGCCTGGGCAGCTGAATGTCCATGAGGATGAGGTCGGGCTTGACCTCCAGTGCTTTCGCCACACCCGCTTCGCCGTCGTGCGCTTCGACGAGCTGGTACTTCGTGCGCTTCAGGAGGTCGCGCACGATTTGCCGGTTCATCTCATTGTCTTCGACGTAGAGAATTGTTTTCGCTGTCATGCTTTTGCTCGTAAAGGCACTTCAAAAATAAAGGCGGAACCCTTGCCTGGCTCGCTCTCCACCCAGATGCGCCCGCCGTGCATCTCGATGAATTTCCGGGTGATCGAAAGCCCCAGGCCCGTGCCGCCGTACTCGGAAGCGATGGTGGCGTCGGTCTGCTTGAACTCGGTGAAGAGGCTGCCGATCTTGTCCGGCGCGATGCCGATGCCGGTATCGGTGACGCTGTAGCGCAGCTGGCCGTCCGCCTGCGCCACGGCGATCTCCACCCTGCCCTGCTTGGTGAACTTGAGCGAATTGCCGGCCAGGTTCATCAGGCATTGCGCGATGCGGCCGCCGTCGCCGTAGGCGGGCGGCAAGTCCTCCGGCACGCTGGCAAGGAACTCCAGCCCCTTTTCCGCTGCGAGCGGTTTCAGCGTCGCGTGCACGCTCGCCACCGTGTCCTGCACCAGGTAGTCCGCGAGCGCGAGCTCCATGCGGCCGGCCTCGATCTTGGCCAGGTCGAGCACGTTGTTGATCAGGCGCAGCAGGTGCTTGCCGCTCGTCTGGATGTTCTCCAGCGGCGCGCGCACGTCCGCGGAGAGCTCGCCGTAGACCTGGTCGAGGATCATCTCGTTGAAGCCGAGGATCGCGTTCAAGGGCGTCCTCAGCTCGTGGCTCATGCTGGCGAGGAACTGCGACTTGTGTCGGCTGGCGACCTCGAGCTGCTTGCCCTTCTCGGCGATCTCGCGAAACAGGCGCGCGTTCTGGATCGCCACCGCCGACTGGGTGGCGAAAGTCTTGAGCAGGTCGACGATCTCGGGCGCGAAGGCGCCCGGCGACCTGCGGCTCACCGTCAGCGCGCCGATGATCTGGCTCTCGCGCAGCAGCGGCACCACCAGCAGCGCGCGGTAGCCGGCCTTGAGCAGGAAGTCGCGCCGCGGGCTCTGGTAGCTGTCGTCCAGCATCTCGGCGATCTCGACCGGCTCGCCGGTCTCCACGGCGCGGCCGACCGGCCCCGCGCCCTTCGCCATCGGCGTCTCGCGCAGCATCGCCACGATCTCGTCGCTGAGGTTCTCCGCGGTGCGCAGGTGGAATGCCTCGGTGCGCTCGTCGTACTCGTAGATCGTCGCGCTGTCGAGGCCGGTCAACTGCACCGCGCGCGCGGCGATGCTGCGCAGCACCGTCTCCAGGTCGAGGGTCGAGCTCACCGCCTGCCCCACTTCGCGCAGCGCCGTGAGCTGCCCGACCGAGCGCGTCAGCGCCTCGGTGCGCGCCTCCAGCTCCTTGAAAAGGCGCACGTTCTCGATCGCGATCACCGCCTGCGCGGCGAAGGTCCTGAGCAGCGCGATCTGCTTGTCGCTGAGCGGCCCGGGCCGGGGCCGCGACACGCTGATCGCGCCGATCGCCGCGTCGCCGCAGATCATCGGCGCGATGGTGATTGCGCGGTAGCCGCTGGCGAGGAAGTTCTTCACCCCCGCCGCGTAGGGCCCCGCCGCCGCCGCGTCGGCGTCCGGGACGTCGATCAGCTCGCCCTGCAGGATCGCCGCCGCGTGCATGCGGTCGGGCAGCAGCGGCACCGGGAAGCGCCCGCTCATCGCCTGCACGGCACCGTCCTCGGCGGCGGCGATCGCCGCCGCGCGCACCTTGCCGCCGATCGGGATGCCCAGCATCACCACCGAATCGGGGTAGAGGCGCAGGCCGCTCTTCACGATCGCCTCGAACACCGGCTGCGTGTCGGTGGGCGATTCGCTGATCACCCTGAGAATCTCCGCGGTCGCAGTCTGCTGCTCGAGCGCTTCCTTCGTTTCGTTGAACAGGCGCACGTTTTCGATCGCGATCACCGCCTGGTCGGCGAAGGTCCGGAGCAGCGCCAGCTGCTTGTCGTCCAGCACGTAGCCGGGTCTCGGATCGGTGAGAACGATCGAGCCGATGCCCTCGTCGTCGCGCACCAGCGGCACGACCACGTTCGAGCGGAAGCGAGCCGCGCGGCCGGCGCTGCGGATGTGCTCGGGAACATCCGGGCCCTCGGTGTCGGCGCAGAAGTTCGGCTGCCGCTCCACCATGGCGCGCGCCGACGAACTCACCGCCGGATCGAACGGCACCGGGTAGACGCCGCCGAGCTCCTCGCGGAGGCGCGCGTCGACCGTAGTGCCTTCGATGGCCCGCAACCGGACCAGGTTGCCGTCGCGCATGAAGACGAAGGCATTGCACCGGGGAAACAGCTTCGCCGCGCTGACCACGATCGCCTCGAGCACGGGTTGCACGTCTGTCGTCGACTGGCTGATCACCCGGAGGATCTCCGCCGTCGCCGTCTGCCGCTCCAGCGCCTCCTTGGTTTCGTTGAACAGGCGCACGTTCTCGATCGCGATCACCGCCTGGTCGGCGAAGGACTGCAGCAGCTTGATCTGTTGCTCGGAGAACTCCCCCGGTTCGGGCCGCGTAACGTTGATCGCGCCGATCGCCTTGTCCTCGCGCATCATCGGCACCACCAGCAAGCTGCGGTAGCCGCGCGCGCGGGCGCCGGCCCGGAACTCGGCCGAGTAGGCGGGGTCGGTCTCCACGTCCACGATCCAGTTGGGCATTCCGCTCACGACCGCCTTTCCGGCCGCGCCTTGCCCGGTCAGCCTGGTCGGGAAGAGCTTCCTCAGCGCCGCGTCGCCGGCCTCGGTGGTCTCCGTGTGCGCAACCAGGTGGAGCGTGTCGTCCGCGACCCGCACGATGACGGCATTGCGCGCGTGCAGGAGCTTTTGCGCGGCGCAGGCGATGGCATCGAACACCGGCTGCACATCCGAGGGTGAGCTGGCGATCACCTTGAGGATCTCCGCCGTCGCCGTCTGCCGCTCGAGCGCCTCCCTGGTCTCGTTAAAGAGGCGCACGTTCTTGATGCTGATCGCCGCCTGGTTGGCGAAACCCTTGAGGAGTTCGATTTCCTTGTCGCTGAACGGCACCGCATGGCGGCGGCCGACGAAGATGGCGCCGATCGCGCCTTCCTCGGCCATCATCGGCGCGAAGATCACCGACTTGACGCCGAGCGCGGCGCAGCCGTCACGGGTGGGGGGCGGGATGCTGGCGTCCGCGTCGACGTCCGGGAAGTGCACTACCTGCCCGCGCAGCATGGCCAGGCCCGAGCCCGATCCCTCGTCGGCGGGCAGCGGGAAGACCTTCTCGAAGCGCTCGCGGCCCTCGCCGCGGTAGGCGCCCAGGTGCAGCCTGCCGTCGGCGCCGAGCACGTTGATGCCGATCAGGCGGCCGGCGAACAGGCGCTCGCAGCTTTCCAGGATGCGGTCGAACACCGGCTGCGTGTTCGACATCGAGCCGGAAATCGCGCCCAGCACCTCGGCGCTCGCCCGCTGCTGCTCCAGCGCCTCTTTCGTCTCGTTGAACAGGCGCACGTTCTCGATCGCGATTGCGGCCTGGTCGGCAAAGGTCCGCAACAGGGCGACTTGCTGGTCGTTGAAGGCGCCGGGCTCGCTCCAGCCGAGCGTAATCGCGCCAATTGGCTCGCCGCCGCGCAGCATCGGGACTGTTACCTGGCTGCGAGTCTCGAGCGCTCGAATCATCTTGCGAGACAGCGCGGGAACCGCTCTGTCGCGCTCGCTGTCGCGCACGAACATCGGCATGCGTGAAAGCATGACCCTGCCGACGATCGTGTCCTTACCGGCGGGGCGCGGAAACACGTGCTGCACCAGCACGCGCCCGTCCTTGCTGAGCCCGTGGCCCGCCACCATCTGGATGAGGGCGCCGTCGTACCGGTAAGCGCGCCCATAGCGTGCGCCGCACAGCCGGACGGCATTGCGCACTATGACGTCGAACACTGGCTGCACGTCCGAAGGAGAGCTCGCGATGACCTTGAGGATCTCCGCCGTCGCCGTCTGCCGCTCGAGCGCGGCGGTGGCCTCGTCGCGCGCGCGAGAGAGCTGGAGCTCGTGCTGCTTGCGCTCGGTGACGTCGCTGAGCGCGCCGACCATGCGCAGCACACGGTCCCTGGCGCCGCGCTCGGCGACGGCGCGGTCGAGGATCCAGGCGTAGCCGCCGGCGGCGTCGCGGATGCGGTATTCGTGCTCGAAGTACTTGGCCTCCCGGTCCTTGAGAAACGCCGTCAGCGCCGCCCGGTAGCCGGGGAAGTCGTCCTTGTGCACGCGCCGGTTCCAGGCCGCGGGGGTGAGCGCCTTGCCGCGCACCGCGAAGAATTCCTTGGCGCGCTCGGACAGGAAGAGCGAGCCCGAGCCGAGGTTCCATTCGTAGATGCCCTCGGTGGCGGCCTGCGTGGCGAGCGCGTAGCGGTCCTGGCTTTCCTTGAGCGCCCGTTCGACGCGCTTCATCTCGGTGATGTCGCCGGTGGAGCCGACCATGCGCAGCACGCGGCCGCCGGCATCGCGCACCGCGATGCCGTGCTGCCGCGCCCAGCGCCAGGCGCCGTGGCGGTCGCGGTAGCGGTAGTCGCACTCGAAGCGCTCGCGCCGGCCCTTGAAGTGCTCGACCAGCCGGCGGTCGTATTCGCCCAGGTCGTCCGGGTGAATGCGCCTGCGCCAGTCCTTCGGCGTGCGCACGAGGTTCGGCGACATGCCGAGCGCCGCGTACACGCGCTCGGAATAGTAGATCGTGTTCCGGGCGAGGTCCCAGTCGTAGACGCCCTCGTTGATGGCGTGCGTCACGAGCTCGAGGCGCTCGGCGCTGTCCTGCCGCGGCGCGAGCGCGGCCTGCCGCGCCTGCGGCGCCGCCTTGCGCCCGCGTTTGCCCGCCTTCGCGATCGCCCGCCCCCCGCGGTCCCGGCCCAAGCAGGCATGATAGTCGAGCGCCGGCAGCGCGTCGCCGCTGCCCCGCGTTGGCGGCGGAGTCAGCCGTCGAACGGCAGGATCCGGAAGCTCTTGCGCTCGTAGGCGCGCATGGCACGGAAATGGCGTTCGTCGAGCGTGAGCACCTCGCGCGCACGGTGG
>JADLDQ010000333.1 GCA_020846575.1 Burkholderiales bacterium | reverse complement strand
CGGCGGCCAGGCGGCCGAGGCGGCGGCGATGGCCGCCGACTGGGTGCAGCGCCATCCGCAGGACCTGCTGTTCCGCCACTACCTGGGCGATGCGGCGATGGCGCGGCGCGATTTCGCCGGCGCCGAGGCCCAGTACCGCGCCGTGCTGGCGACCAACCCGCAGCAGGCGCTGGCGCGCAACAACCTGGCCTGGGTGCTGCTGGAGCAGGGCAAGCCCGAGGCGCTGGCGCAGGCCGAGCAGGCCGTGCAGCTGGCGCCCGACCAGCCGCCGCTGCGCGACACCCTGGCCCGCGCCCTGGCCGTTGCCGGCCGGCTGAAGGATGCGCTGGCCATGCAGCAGAGCGCGCTGGCCCTGGCGCCCGACAGCCCCGGCCTGCGGCTGCAGTTGGCCAAGCTGCAGGCGCAGGCCGGCGACAAGAAGGCCGCCCGGACCGAATACGAGCGCCTGGCTGCGCTGGGCACGCGCTTCGCCCAGCACGAGGAGGTCACCCGGGGGCTGGAGGCGCTGAAAGGGCGTTGAAAGGGCGCTCACCGGGCGCCCGGCGCAGCGGCCTCAGCCGCAGTCGAGCACCGGCTCCGACGCGCGCTTGTAGGCCACCACGTGGTCGACTTCCAGGCGGATGCCGATGCGCTCGCCGATGGCGTGGTTGTGGTGGCTGGGCACCAGCGCGAGGACCTTGCGCCCGCTCGCCAGGCGCAGCGTGTACAGGATCTCGGCGCCGCGGAACGCCTTGTGCAGAACCTCGGCCCGGGTGCGACTCGCGTCGTCGTGCACGATGTCGTCGGGCCGCAGCAGGACGTCCACCTGGCAGCCCTTGCCGCAGCTCGCGCAGTCGGCGCCGCAGCTCGAGGGCACCTGCCCGTTCAACACCCCCAGCTCGATGCCGACTCGCCGCGGCGAGAGCACCGCGCCGGGGACGAATGCTCCCTGTCCGACGAAATCGGCGACGAAGCGGTTGGCGGGGCGGTGGTAGAGGTTGTAGGCGTTGTCCCACTGCTCGATCGCGCCGTCGCGCATGATGCCGATCTCATCGGCCATGGCGAACGCCTCGTGCTGGTCGTGGGTGACCAGCACCGCGCTGATGCGCGCGCGGCGGATGATCTCGCGCACTTCCAGTCCCAGGCGCTCGCGCAGTTCCACGTCGAGGTTCGAGAAGGGTTCGTCGAGCAGCAGCAACTCGGGCCTGGGCGCGAGCGCCCGGGCGAGCGCCACCCGCTGCTGCTGCCCGCCGGAGAGCTGGTGGGGAAAGCTGTCGCCGAGTCCGGCCAGGCCGACGGTGCGGATGCACTCCTCGACGCGCGCTGCGCGCTGCGGGCGAGGCAAGCCGTGCAGTCCGAACGCCACGTTGCCCCCGACCGTCAGGTGCGGGAACAGGGCGTAATCCTGGAACACCATGCCGACCCGACGGCTCTCGGGTGGCGCGCAATGGTCCGGCGTACCGACCACGCCGCCGGCGATGCGGATCTCCCCGCCCTGCAGCGGCTCGAACCCGGCGATGCAACGCAACACCGTGGTCTTGCCGCAGCCGCTCGGCCCGAGCAGGCAGGCGATGTCGCCTCGCTTGAGCGAGAACGACAGGCCGCGCACGACCGGGTGCGCTGCGTATGCGTGCCAGAGGTCCCGCACCTGCAGAATCGGTGTCTCGGCGGCGAGCTCGCGCTGTTCCATGCGCTTCATTATAGGAGCGGGCAGGGAACAGAAATCGTTCTTGCTACAATCGCGCGCCGTCGCCGCCGGACCACACGGCGGGCGTGCGCCGCCAGACGTCCGGCATGCCGCGACGATACGCGCACCCGGCGTCCCATCCACTGCCATGCCTCACGCGTGATCACCCCGCACCGCTCTCGCGCTGCCCGCCGACCCGAGGGTCCGCGGTGACTCGGGCGCTGGCGCTACCCGCACTCGCGGTCGCGGCACTGCTGGTCGCGCCGCTGCTCGTGGTCGCAAGCTCGATTTTCAGCGCCGGCCGCGGCGCCTGGAGCCACCTCGCGGCCACCGTCCTGCCGGACTACATCGTCTCGACGCTGCTGCTCGCCGCGGGCGTGGGCGCGGCCGTGCTGCTGATCGGCGCGGGCAACGCGTGGCTGGTGACCCATTTCCGCTTCCCGGGGCGCAGGCTCCTCGAATGGGCGCTGGTCCTGCCGCTGGCGGTGCCGGGATACGTGATCGCCTATGCCTATACCGATTTCCTCCAGTTCTCGGGGCCCGTTCAGTCGGCGCTGCGCGAGCTGTTCGGCTGGCGGGCCGGGGACTACTGGTTTCCCGATATCCGCTCGCTCGGCGGCGCGGTGTGCGTGTTCTCGCTGGTGCTCTACCCCTACGTGTATCTCCTCGCGCGTGCGGCGTTCGTGGAGCAGTCGGCGAGCCTGCTGGAGTCGGGAAGGCTGCTCGGGCGAGGCGCGTGGGGAACGTTCTACCGGGTGGCGCTGCCGCTTGCGCGGCCCGCGCTGGCGGCGGGAACGGCGCTCGCCGTGATGGAGACGCTGGCCGATTTCGGCGCGGTCTCCTATTTCGGCGTGCAGACCTTCACCACCGGGATATACCGCGCGTGGCTGTCGATGGGCGACGCAGCCGCCGCGGGCCAGCTCTCCGCGGCGCTGCTGTGCGTGGTGGCGCTGGTGCTCCTCGCCGAGCGCGCCAGCCGCGGCGGCGCGCGCTATCACAATCCGCTCTCCCGTCGCGGCGACGAACTGCACCCGCTCTCGCGCGGGCGCGCCATTGCGGTCATCGCCGCCTGCCTCGCCGCGCCGGTCCTGGGCTTCGTGCTGCCCGCGGCGATCTTGCTGTACCGCGTGTGGTCCGAGCCCGGGCGGCTCTTCGATGCGCGCTTCCTCTCGCTCTCGATCAACAGCTTCACCGTCTCCGCGATCGCGGCCGCCGCGGCCGTGGCGCTCGCGGTGCTGCTCGCCTACGCGGCGCGCATCACCCGCTGGCGCCCGGTGCATGCGGCGAACCGAGTCGCCGCCCTCGGCTACGCCATGCCCGGCGCGGTCATCGCCGTGGGGATCATGGTGCCGGTCGCGCGGCTGGATCACTGGATCGCCGATGCGGTGAAAGCGTGGTTCGGCGTCGAGGCGGGCCTGCTCCTGACCGGCGGTGCGGCGGCGCTGGTGTACGCGTACCTGGTGCGCTTCATCTCGGTCGCACTCCAGTCGGTCGAAGCGGGGCTGGCGGGCATCCGGCCCAGCATGGAGGATGCGGCGCGCAGCCTGGGCGAGCGACCTGCGGGCGTGCTGCTGCGCGTGCACGCGCCGATGATGTGGTCGAGCCTCGCGAGCGCCGGGCTGATCGTGTTCGTGGAGGTGATGAAGGAGCTGCCGGCGACCTTTGCCATGCGCCCCTTCAACTTCGATACCCTGGCGGTGCAGGCCTACCAGTACGCCTCCGACGAGCGGCTGCCCCAGGCGGCCGCCGCGTCGCTGGTCATCGTGGCAGTGAGCCTCGCGCCTGTGGTCCTGCTGGCGCGCTCGATCGCCTCGTCCCGGCGGCGCGGCTGACGCGGGATCGCCCCTGCCGGGACTGGTGCTACTTCCAGCCGGCGCGGTCGAAGATGCGCTGCGCGGCCGGCTGGTGGCGGCCATAGGCGGCGACCGCTTGGGTGTCCTGGCGGAATTCGCCCAGGGCGGCGAACACCGGGTTGGCCACCTTCACTGTCGCAACCGCGGGCCACTCGTTGTTGCCGTCGGCGAAGTAGCGCTGAGCTTCGTCGCTCGCGAGGTACTCGAGGAAGCGTATAGCGGTGTCCCGATTCGGCGCGTGCTTGAGCACGCCCGCTCCGGAGATGTTGACGTGGGTGCCGCGGTCGCCGGGCGCCTGGTTGGGGTAGATCAGGCCGGCCTTCGCGGCGATGGCGCGGTCCTGGGGCTTGGCCGAGCGCGCCAGGCGCGCGTAGTAGTAGGTGTTGGCCAGCGCCAGCTCGCATTCGCCGGAGGCCACAGCGGCGATCTGGTCGGTGTCTCCGCCCTTGGGGCTGCGGGCGAAATTCGCCACCACGCCTCTTGCCCAGGCCTCGGCGCTCTGCTCCCCGGAACGCGCGATCATGCCGGCCAGGAGCGACAGGTTGTAGACATGGCCGCCAGAGCGGGCGCAGACCTTGCCCTTCCACCTGGGATCGGCGAGGTCCTCGTAGCGCGACACCGCCCCCGGCGCCACGCGCGCCTTGTCGGCGTAGATCACCCGCGCGCGCGTCGAAAATCCGAACCACAGCCCCTGCGGGTGGCGCAGGTTCGCGGGAATGCGCGCATCCAGGAGCGCCGACTTCACCGGCTGGAAGAAGCCCAGTTCCTCGGCCCGCCACAGGCGGCCGGCGTCCACCGTGATCAGCACGTCGGCCGGGCTGCGCGCGCCCTCGTTGCGGATGCGCTCGATCAGCGGGTCTTCGCCCGCCTCGATGCGGTTGATGCGCACACCCGTGTGCCGGGTGAAGTTGGCGTAGAGAGCCTCGTCCGTCTCGTAGTGGCGCGAGGAATACAGGTTCAACTGCCTTTCCTGGGCGAGGGCCGGGTGTGCGCTTCCGAGGGTGAGGGCGGCGGTGAGCAGGGTCGAGGCGATCCGTTGGGTAGTCACGTGCATCTCCCGGTAGGCAGGGTTATGAAAGCTAACACGAATCATTATCATTAGCGTTTAGATTCGCGTTTGAAGCTTAGAGGAGTGCGTCTCCCGGGATTTGATCCAGCGCAAGAAACCCGCGAAAACCAGGGCTGCGACCGGCCGTCAGCCCGGTTCGTGCGATCGGCCGCTCAGCGCTGATGCTGCGGCGCCGCATTCACGCTGCGGGCGAATAGCACAGCGCAAACCAGCGGTTCGCGTCGGTCCAGACCGCCGGGGCGCCGAAGCCAGCGCCGGCGAGCAGGGATCCGATCGCCTCGGGGCGGTACTTGTGGGAGTTCTCGGTGTGGATGCGCGCGCCCTCGGAAAACCGCAGCTCCCCGCCGGGCAGCGACACGCTCAGCGCCCGCCGCGCCTGAAGGTGCATCTCCACGCGTTCCGCCGCCTCGTCGTAGAAGGCGAGGTGCTTCCAGTCGGCGAGGCGGAAGTCCGAGCCCAGCAGTGCGTTCAGTCGCAGCAACAGGTTGCGGTTGAAAGCGGCGGTCACGCCCAGGGGATCGTCGTAGGCGGCCTCCAGCAGCGGCTTTTCCTTCACCAGGTCCAGGCCGAGCAGCAGCCCACCGCCGGCCTCGCACTGCCGGCGCAGGCTCACAAGGAAGGCGCGAGCCGCGCCCGGCGAGAAGTTCCCCAGGCTTGATCCGGGATAGAAGAACAGGCGTCTGTCCTTGTGCACCTGCGCGGGGAGCCGCAGCCGCGCCGAGAAATCCTGCCCCAGGCCGACCATGGGCAGGTGCGGATACCGCAGCGAAAGCAGGGCAAGCGACTCGCGCAGGAATTCGACGGAGATGTCCACCGCGACATACTGCGCGGGCTGCAGCTGCTCGAACAGGCGCGCCGCCTTGGCGCAGTTGCCCGCGCCGAGGTCTATGAACGTCGCGCCCGTGCCCGCGGTCCGCGCGATTTCAGCACCCTTGGCGGCGAGGATCGAGGCCTCGACGCGCGTCGGGTAGTACTCCGGCAGCGCGGTGATCGCGTCGAACAGGCGCGAGCCGAGCGCGTCGTAGAGGAACTTGGGCGACACCGCGGGTGGATCGCCCCGCAGGCCGGCCTCCAGTTCGCGGCGCAGCGCGCCGGCGTCCTCGAGATGGTGCTGGATGAATTGCAGCGGCATGCGCTCGCGCGTCCGGACGGCGTTCTGCGGGTGCGGAGCACGGATGCGCCCGGCGGCGCTACCGGA
This sequence comes from Burkholderiales bacterium, assembly GCA_020846575.1. Taxonomy (GTDB): domain Bacteria; phylum Pseudomonadota; class Gammaproteobacteria; order Burkholderiales; family SG8-39; genus JADLDQ01. Next base: position 1,766 of record JADLDQ010000333.1, on the reverse strand, counting down.
TCCCGCCGGCGCGGGCCCATGATAGCGGCAAAGGAGGCTCGCGAAGAAGCCGGTTTCGCACCGCGTCCATAGCGGTTCCGCAGCGTGATCGGTGGCCGCGAAAAGAATCGGCCGAGCCCAAAGGAATCGACCGAACCTCCTTCCTTGCTGCTTCACTCAGCCGCAAGCCGTCTGCTCGCGCGCCGATCCAGGCGCGGTAGCGCGCAGCATGCGCGCCACCCAGGGCAGAAACGCGTAGGCGGGAAAGGACAGGAACACGGTGAGCAGGAAGTAAGTCGCGTACCCCATCTCCTGAGCGCCGATGCCGCCGGCCCAGCCGGCGAGCGAGCGCGACAGCGCGAATACCGAGGAGAGCAGCGCGTACTGCGTCGCCGAACGCCGCTGATCCACGATCGCCATCAGGAAGGCGAGGAAAGCCGCGGTGCCCAGGCCCCCGGTGAACGATTCGAAGGCGCTCGCGGCATACAGGAGCACGCGGTGCTCGGGCAGGGGTGCGAGGCCCTGCCCGATCGGGATCACGCCAGCGGCGATCGCGTAACCCGCGTTCGAGAGCGCCTGGAACAGTCCCAGCACCCACAGGGCGCGGAAGATGCCGGCCCGATCGGCATACCAGCCGCCGGCGAGGCCGCCCGCGATCGAGAGCGCGAGGCCGACGTTGACCGACACCAGGCCGATCGCCGTGGCGCTGAAGCCCGCGTCCACCCAGAAGGGCTTCACCATGAAGCCCATGGCGGCGTCGCCGAGCTTGAAGATCAGGATGAACACGAGCACCGGAACGATGCCGCGGCGCGAGAGCAGTTCGGCGAGCGCATCGACGATGGTCAGCTCGCGCGCGAGCGACGCGGCGCGGGCGCGGGGCGCCGCCCGCTCGGGCGGCGCCAGCCGGCAGGCGAGCGCCACGGCGAGGAACGCGAGCGCGGCCGCGGCGAACGCGCCGGGCCAGCGTATCCAGTCCGAGAGGATCAGCACGAAGCCCGAGGCGAGCATCCCGACGCGGTAGAAGCCGATGCGCAGCCCGTTGGCGAGGCCCATCTCGTCGCGCTCGAGCAACTCGATGGTGTAGCCGTCGATGGCGATGTCGTTGGTGGCCGAGAGCACCGTGAACAGGCCGATGGCCGCCCAGACCCAGGGCCCGAACCCGGCGGCGAACGCGAACAGCAGCATCACCGCTCCCATGGCGAGGTCGGCCCCGGCCATCCACAACCGGTGGCTGCGGAAATGATCGATTGCCGGCGCCCAGAGGAACTTCAGCGTCCAGGCGAGCCCCAGGAGCGACAGCAGGCCGATTCCCGCCAGGTCTACCCCCTGCTGGCGGAAATAGACCGGGAACAGCTCGTAGTAGATTCCGAGGGGAAAACCCTCGGCGAAATACAGCAGCGCCACCCAGAAGAACTTGGATCTCAGGTAACGCGAGCCGTTCGGTGTTCGGGGCGCGCCATCGCCGGCTTGCGGGTGTCGTTCCAATGCGCGTCCGATCAGGGTCTGGGCATGCCGCTATACTGCGCGCTGCCCGGCACAGGGGACCCGGCACTCCAGCCGCGCACCGCGGCCGCGCGATTCTACCCCGGCGCTTTCACGCACATTCTCCTCGCAGGTTCCTTCGACTCGCACGCGACCCGACTCAGCCCGCATGCCCGTTTTCGCCGCGACGATTTTCCTGTCGGCTTTTCTGCTGTTTCTGGTGCAGCCGATCATCGCCAAGCAGATTCTGCCGTGGTTCGGTGGGACCCCGGCGGTGTGGAACACCTGCATGGTGTTCTTCCAGG
>JADLDQ010000332.1 GCA_020846575.1 Burkholderiales bacterium | reverse complement strand
TGTTCGAGCCCTGCGTGAGAAAGCCCAGGCCCATGCGGGCGCGGTTGAGCGCCATGTCGGCGCCCGATTCGCGGCTCTGGTCGGGCTCGTTGGGATCTTCGACCTTGATCACGTCGGCGCCGAGCAGCGCGAGCTGGTAGGCCGCGAACGGCCCGGCGAGCACGTGGGTGCAATCCAGGATCTTCACACCTTCGAACGGACGCATGGCACTCCTCCTTCGATTCGAGCGGCGAGGATAGCAGACCGGTCCCGCGCTCGCAGCGCGCAAGCCGCGCCGCGCGCGGCAGAATGCGGGGGACGGCCGCCCGTCCGCGGCCTGCCCATGGAGCGAAGGAGAGAACATTGGCCACGACTTACGAGATGGCGGGCCGCAACCGGCGCCCGGTCAGCGAGGAGCAGCTCGACGCTTTCCTGGCGCGGGCGGTTGCGCTCGCGACGCGTCACGGCGTCGACGTCGCGACGGTGGTGCAGGCGGCGCGGGTGTGCGAGCTGCGCCGGGCGAACGACCTGCGGGCCGACGCCGGCGACATCCTCGACGATCAGCTCGCCGATTTCGGCGAGATGCTGCGCGCCTGGGCGGGTCTCGCCGAGGAATAGCCGTCGCCGCGGCGTGGGCGGGTCTCGCCGGCGACTGGCCGTCGCGGCGGAAGTGCCGGGGCGCAGGCACGCATGCGCCGGCGGGGCAGGGCACTTCCCCCGGCGCGGCGCCGGGCCGCTCGCGGGCGGCCCACGGACGCGCGCCGTCGCATTCGTCCGGTGAACGACGCCCGGCCGCGCGGGCTGCGTGCGGCCGCGCAACGAAGCCGTGCAAAAGCCGCGCCGCCCCCGGGTGCCGCCTCGGGGGCGGGTTCGCGGTGCGGCGCGTTCGCCGATGCCGGTCGGTCCGCTTTGCGGGCCCCCCGACCGAGGAGAGGGCGGTCGGAGGGCCCGGCGCCTGCCGCCTCCGGGGCCGTCGTTCCCCTCGGGCGGTTGGCCGAACATGAGCAACGGGCGTGCCCGCCCCTTGCGGGCGGCGCGGCGGCGGTTCGGGTGCCAATTCTTTCGCGCCTGCCGGGCCTTCACGTGGACCTGCGACCGGTGCGGGGGTCGCGGATACGACACGGCGCGTCGAGCGCTCGGCGCCGACTGCGGCCGGGAAACCTCGGCCGGCCCCCGGGTTCCCCGACCCACGCGGGCGGTGCGTCGCTCAGCCCCGACGAGGCTCAAGTGCGCGCCGCGCCCGCCGGGCGTGGCCCCGCCCCCTCGCTGCGGACCACCGCCAGCGCGTTGCGGCGCGCCGGCACGCCCGCATGCCCGGTGCGCTCGCCCGGCCGGCTGCAGGGCGCATCCCTGAGCGCGAAGCACGCAGGTGCTCCAGTGAGCACGAGCCGGCGCGCGGTCGCGAGCAACCGCCGATCCGCATCGAAGTCGTCGCGCCAGGGCAGGCCGGCTTGGGCGTAGTCCTCGGCGGTGGGTGGCAGGTTCGGCGGCTCGCGGCCGGTGATCGCGACGTACTGGCGCGAGTTGAGCGCGTGCACGAAGCAGTGCGCGCGGTGTGCGTCGTCCCATGCGGACGGGCCGAAGGCCGCGCGCGCAGCGCGCAGCGCGGCCGGCCGCCCGGACGAGCGCAATGCCTCGAAGCGCTCGCCGCGCATGGCGTAGATCACCAGTTGCAGGGCGGCGGGCGAGCGCTCGGCGGTGTGCTCGCCCGCCGGCGCCGGACGCATCGACAGCGCAGGCACGACGAACGGCTGCCCGCCGCCCGCGCGATGCTGCGCGGCGAGCTCGCGGGTGTGCAGGACGACGCGATAGTTCTCGAACGAGTCGAGCAGCCCCGGCACGGCGCGCCGGCCGGTGAAGGCGTCCACACCACCGCGGATGAGCCGGAGCGCGAACGGATAGCCGTGCGGGGCTTCGAGCCGGATGCGCATCGCTTCGCCCTGGTGCAGCGCGAAGAAGATGCCCGGCGGCGTGCCGCCCGCGCCCAGGACGCGCTCGGCGTGGCCGTCGACGTCGCGCAGCGGCAACCGCCCGCGGTCGGGCAGGGCGGCGCGCGGCAGCGGGGCATCGGTGCGCAGCGTGCGCCGGAACTCCACCCGCAGCAGGGCTTCGGGGTGGGCTTCGGGAAGGTGCAGCTCCAGGCGGTCGTCGGTGAGCGCGAGCATGGTCGGTCTCCGTGGCAGTCGGCGCCGCAGCGGGCAGCCGGCGCTCATGGTCGCGCGGGCGGTGGCTCATGGGATGAGCCTGCCGCGCACGGCGGGCGGTCGGGCGCACGCGGGGCCGGCGGCAGGCCGACAGGCGGAACGGGCGGCGCGGCGACTCGTGGTATGGTCGGCGAACCCCAGCGCCGCCGCCCGGCGGCCCGACCGGCAGGTGACGCGCCCCGCTTCGGTGCCCCGCGGGGCACACCCGGCCGGACGGCGAGGAGCCATGAGGAGGATCCCATCGTGTCGTTGAAGAACGTCGGAGCCATCAGCGGGATCGGCGAGACCCGGTATTCGAAGGCGTCTGGCAAGACCGTGCTCGCGCTGCAGCTCGAGGCCTCGCTGCTCGCGATCCGCGATGCCGGGCTGGACCCGAAGGAGATCGACGGGGTCATCCCCTACGCCGGCTCGGGCGTCGTCGCCGAGGACATCTGCTCCAACTTCGGCCTGCCCGACGTGCGCTTCTCGGCCACCACGCCGATGGGCGGCGCGAGCTGCGTGGCGGCCGTGCAGTGCGCGCTGGCCGCGATCAAGGCCGGCGTCTGCAGGCACGTGCTGCTGCCGATGGGCCGCAACGGGTCCTCGGGCGCGCGCATCGGCACGCGGGTGCAGCAGATGCCGCAGTTTCGCACCATCGGCGAGTTCGAGATGCCGGTGGGCGCGATCGCCCCGGCGCAGCTCTACGCGCCGATGGCACGCCGGCACATGGAGCTCTACGGCACCACCAGCCGGCAACTCGCCGAGATCGCGGTCACCGTGCGCCGGCATGCGATCCTCAACGGCAACGCCATGATGACCAAGCCGCTCACGGTCGAGGAGCACCAGGCCTCGCGCTTCATCGCCGACCCGCTGCGCCTCTACGACTGCTCGCTGGAGAGCGACGGAAGCTGCGCGCTGGTCGTGAGCGCGGCCGAGCGCGCGCGCGACATGCCCAAGCCGCCGGTGAACG
>JADLDQ010000515.1 GCA_020846575.1 Burkholderiales bacterium | reverse complement strand
ATGCACGACGCCACGCACTACCGGCTCTTCCCGAACGCGCGCGTGGCCGACTGGATCAGCGACTTTTTCTGCGCCTTTCCCATCGGCTTCACGACGGACCTGTACCGCCGCGAACACCTGGCGCACCACCGGCACACGAACTCCCAACGCGACCCGGACTTCCAGGTGATGCGCGCCGATCCCGAATGGAACTGGCCGAAGGGGCAGTGGGAGACGCTGAAGATCTTCGCCTTCGATCTTGCGGGCATCCACTTCTCGCGGATGTTCCGCTGGTCGAAGCCCTGGTCGCCGTACGCCAACTTCGTGAAGCCGCAGAAGCCCACCACGCGCCTGAACCCCGGCGAACGCGCGCGCTTTTTGCTCTGGCTGGGCCTGCTGGCCGCCTTCCTGGCGTGGACCGGCGCGTGGCAGATGTACCTGCTGCTGTGGTTCGTTCCGGCGGTGACGTGGGTGACGCTCTTTATCCGCCTGCGCGGATCCGCCGAACACCTGCTGCTTCCGGCGGAACACGAACTGAACGGCACGCGGCACGTCGACGGCACGTGGCTGGAACGGCACAGCATCGCGCCGCTGAACATCAACGTGCACGTCGCCCACCACCTGTTCCCGTCGGTGCCTTTCTACAACCTGCCCGCGCTGCACCGGCGCCTGATGCAGGAGCCCGCCTACCGCGACCATGTGCCGGTGCTGCGCACCTACACAAGCATGAAGGACGGTTTTGTGGCGCAGATCGTGCGTTGAGCGCCGGGCACGGTCCTCACGGCTTGTACTTGAACGCGTAGACGGCGTCGGCGAGCGCCAAGAAGACCTTGTGCCGCGTGTCGTAGACGAGGCATTCGCCGATCTTCGGCGCGGGCGGATCGGTCGGCAGCAGCTTCCAGGCGTTCTCCTTCACCGTGTAGATCAGCGTCTTGCCTTCGCCGGCCAGCAGCACCGCGTCGGCTTCGGGGTCGTAGGCCGTCGCCGGGCGGCCCACGCCCGTGGGCGCTTCGCCCTTCGGCGCCAGGTCCTTCCACGCGCCGGCGGCCGCGTCGTAGGCGAGCGTCTTCGCGCTGTCCTTGTCGCTTTCGATGACGAACATCGCCTTGAGCGTATCGACGTAGCACGCGT
>JADLDQ010000331.1 GCA_020846575.1 Burkholderiales bacterium | reverse complement strand
TGCACTGCGGCTCGTCCTCGGCGCCGACGCACTCGGTGCAGCGCAGGGGGTCGATCACGTAGGGTGTGCCCGCGGTGATGGCCTCGTTGGGGCAGGCGGGCGTGCAGGCGTCGCACTCGGTGCAGTGGCTGTCGATAAGCAGTGCCACGGTTCTCTCCAGAACAACTAGCTACTTTCAGGCCGCGGCCCGCTCCTCGAGCCGCGCGAGCTTCTCGTGCCGGAACGCGCCCCAGATCGCCGCGCCGATCGCCCCGGCGTAGATCGAGTCGGGGTGGTTGGTCGCCACGAGGTTGGCGACCTTCTCGGCCACCAGTTCCTGCTTCAGCGCGGCGAGCAACCCGGTGTCCAGCGCCAGCCCGCCGGTGAGGAGCACCACCCCCTTGGTGATGCCGCTCACCTTGAGCAGCTTCACCAGGCGCGAGGCCATCGACAGGTGGATGCCCTTGAGGATGTCCGCGGTGGCGATGCCGCGCGACACCATGTTGATCACGTCGGTCTCGGCGAGCACCGCGCAGATGGAGCTGACCGTCTCCGGGTTCTTCGCGGATTCCGACAGCGGTCCGATCTCCTCCACCGCCACTCCCAGGTAGCGGGCGATGTTCTCCAGGAACTGCCCGGAACCCGAGGCGCACTGGCTGGTCATCTTGTAGGCGAGTACCTTGCCGCGCTCGTCGATGTTGATCGCGCGGCCGTTCAGCGCTCCGATGTCGGCTACCGCCCGGGCGTCGGGCCGCAGGAAGATGCCGCCGCGCGCGTGGGTGGTCATCGAGTAGAAGTGGCCGGTGGCGAAGCGCACGTTCTCGCCCTCGCCGGTGGTGGCGACGTAATCGACATCCTTCGCCGCGAGCCCGCTTTCGGCGAGCACCTCCTCGTAGCCTTCCCGGGCGAGCTGCAGCGGATCGCGGCGCCGGATGCGCTCGCAGCGCCGGGCGATCCACTCGGTATCTGCATCCTCGATCCTGAAGAGCACCGTCTTCACCGCACCCGATCCGATGTCGATGCCTGCCGTGATGGTCATTTTCCTTGCCTCCTTGCCTGCTCGAGCCGCTTCGCGGGGCTGCCGGTCGCGCCTACGACCGCGCCTGCGCCTGCCTGCCTTCCTCGACCACCGCGCGCCAGGCGAACGTCGCTCCGCCGAGCGCGCCGGTGTAGATCGAATCCGGGTTGATGTTGAGCGTCAACTCGCCGTAGTTCTCGGTGACAAGCTGCCGCAGCGCCTTGACCGCGGCCTCGTTCTTGGCCACGCCGCCGGTGAAGGTGAACTCGTTCTTGATGCCGCCCGAGCGCGCCAGGATCGACATCGCGCGCAGCACGATGGCGCGGTGCAGCCCCGCCATGATGTCCTCGCGCTTCTCGCCGAGCGAGAGCCGGTCGCGCAGCTCGGCGCCCGCGAACACCGTGCAGGTGGAGTTGATGCGTATCGTCTTGGTGGACTTCATCGCCAGCGGACCCAGCTCGTGCAGGCCCATGTTCATCTCGTCGGCGATGTAGCCGAGGTAGCGCCCGCAGCCGGCGGCGCAGCGGTCGTTCATCTGGAAGCTCTCGACGATGCCGTTCGCGTCCACCTGGATCGCCTTGGTGTCCTGCCCGCCGATGTCGAGCACCGTCGCGGTGCTCGGGTACATGACGTGCGCCCCCAGCCCGTGGCACAGGATCTCGGAGCGGATGTGCTCCTTGGAAAAGGGCAGCCGCGCCCGGCCGTAGCCGGTGCCCACCACGTAGGTCTCCTCCAGGTCGGTGTCGAGGATACCCTGGATGGGCGAGCGCACCGCATCGCCGCGCGCCGCCGTCTCGGGCATTGCGCGGAAGGTACGCTCCAGGGCGGCGGTGAGATGCGGGCGGATCGATTCGCCGTAGACGCGGTTCTCCACCTCGATGATCGAGCGGTCGAACACGTTGAGCAGCATGTCGTAGCGCACGCCGGCTTCCTTGGCGACGGTCTCGCCCGCCGCCAGGTACTGCGCGCCGGCGATGTCGCGGAAGAAGTCCGACTTGCGGTTTGCCCCGGGCACGAACAGGCTCGGGGCCTCGTCCTGCAGGCGCCGGAACACCTCCTCCAGGGCGGCGAGCACGCCGGCGACGGCCGTCCCGAAGCGCGGTCCTTCCGCGTTCCTGCGGCAGGTGGCTTCGAGGTCGTCCAGCTGCTCCAGGTACTGCTCCAGGCGGAAGTCGCGCTCCAGCTGCGCGAGAAACTCCTCGAGACGATCCGCGAGCGCCCCGGAGACGGACAGGGCCTCGCGAAACAGCTGGAAGCGCGCGTTCACGAGCGCCTCCTGCTTGGCGATCGCCGCCGCCGCGTCGTAGTTGGAGCGGGAATTGGTGATGCCGCGCCCGAGTACCCGCTGCGCCTCGTCGATCACCACCGCCTTGGTGGTGGTGGAGCCGAGGTCGATGCCGATGAAAGTGCGCATGTCGATTCCCGCCCCTTCAGTGGACCGCCGCCGCGGCGCGCTTTTGCTTGATCATCTGCAAGTAGGACTCCAGCCGGTTCTTGATGTTGGCCGCCGAGAAGTAGCGCGGGTCCACCAGGTCGGACTCGACGAATGCGGCCGGCTTGCCGGTGCGCTTCTCCACCTCGCGCAGGATGAGAAGCTGCCCCGCCGAGAAGCTGTTGCAGCTCTTGATGGAGTTGATCAGCAGGCCGTCGGCCTGGTAGTCCTCGATGTAGCGGCAGATCATGTCGACGCGCTGCGGGAAGTTGAGGTTGGTGTAGCAGCCCAGGCAGTACTCCGCGAGCGACTCCAGCGGATGGTCCGGGTCGTGGCGGAACCCGAAATCGTAGACACCGCCGACCTTGGCGTAGGTCGAGGCCACCACCACCGCGCCCTCGTCGTAGAACATCTTCCAGAAATCGCGGAAGCTGGTCCAGTTGGGCGGGCCCTCGACCACGAGGCGGTACTTTTCCTCGGTGAGTTCGCCATCGGGGGTGATCGGCCCCTTGCCCTGGCGCACCCGCTCGTCGATCTCCTGGCGCAGCACCGAATAGAACTGCGTGGCCTCGGGCGCTCCCCGGAACGCCGTGAACATGGGGCCGATGTAATAGACAGCCCCGAAATAGCCGTCGATCGGACTCGGCCGGTTCTTCGCCGACTGGAGCACGCGCACCAGGTCCTCCTCGGCCTTGACCGACTCGCGCATGTACTGCCGCAAGCGGTCGATGTCGAACTTCACGCCCGACACGCGTTCCAGCGCCGGGATCACCTCGCGGGTGATCTGCTTCAGCACGTAGTCACGCATGGCCTTCGACACCCGGCCGTCGCCCTGGTAGGGCACGTGCAGCATGACGGTCTCGCAGCCGTACTTCTGGCGCACCAGCTCGAACCACTTCATGAAGGTGAAGCAGCCGGTGTAGGAGAGCAGCAGCAGGTCGGGCGCGGGCAGCGGCTCGCCTGTTGGGCCAATGGCGCCGTTGAGCAACATCCCGAGGTCGGACTTCACGTAGGTGCACACGTCCTCGGAGTGGCCATCGCGCTCGGCGTCCATGATGAACTTGCCGGATTTCTTGCGCATGCCGTTCTGCAGCGCGTTGGTCTCCGGCAGACTCCTCGCCATGTCGAAGCACATCACCAGCTCGTTGAGGTTGCCCGGCACGAAGGTGGCGCAGATCTTGCGGCCCTGGTCGTGCGCGACTCCCAGCTCGTGGTAGTTGCGGTTGATCATCTCCTTCTGCAGCCACATCGCGTCCTCTTTCTGGACGGGCGCGGGGGGTTTCTTTGGGGCCGCAGGGGGCATCATCTGGATGGGGGTGCTCATGGGGTGGTCTCCGTGACCTGAAGGGGCGATTGCGGGCTTGGCGATTTCAACGCAGTGCCGATGCGGCGGGGCCGGCTGCGAGCGGTCATGACCGGCGCGGGCATCCCGCCCCGTGTGGCGCAGGGTGCCGGAACGGACTTCGTCCTTGTTGCCGGATGCATCAGGCGGCGCTCCAGAGCTTGATGGAGTCCGCGAAGGTGCCCGTCTGCTCGCGGATCGGCGCCATCTGGCCGGTGTTCTCGGCGTACTTGAAGTTGGTGTGCGGGATCTTGTGCGCGGAGAGCACGTCCAGCAGCATCGGCCGCTCCAGCAGCGCGGGGTCGCAGAAGGAGGCTGCGGCGAAGATCACGCCCTCGGCGCCGCTTTTCTTCACCTGTTGCAGCAGGAACTTGCCCTTGTCCTCGCGCTTGTCGTCGTACTTCGATGCGGTCGAGGCCGAGCGGTGCAGGAAGGCCTTCGACAGCTCGGCGAGCGGCTCGCCGGTCACGGGGACGTCGTCGAGCAGCCAGCGCAGCACCAGCATGTAGTCGTCGTCCACCACGTAGCAGCCGGCCATCTCGATCGACTTGATGAGCCCGAGCGGCGGCTGCTCGCAGAACGAGCCGGTGACCACCACGCGCGCGTTGTCGCGCTTCGGGCGCTCGAGCGCATCGGCGGCGGCGATGTAGGCGCGCACCAGGGCGGTGTGCTCCTCGGGCGGCAGCACCATGCCGGCGCGCAGGACCAGGTAGACCTCGGAGGTCGGCGCCTGCCAGGGCTTCGCGGCCCGGTAGGCGTACAGCTCGCGCACCGCGCGGCGGTTCTCGTTGTATACCGCGATCGAGGCGCGCAGCGCCTCGTCGGTGATCGGCCTGCCGGCGAGCGCGCCCAGGTCCTCGCGCAGCACCTGCATCTCGTGGATGTAGAAATCCCCACCGACGTCGTCGCGGTAGTTCTGCGGGACGTCGACGTACTTCACGTACTTGTCTTTGAACATCATCTGCCACATGCCCGAAAGGTTGCGGATCACGTCGCAGATCGAGGGAAACAGCATCCCGTCCAGGCAGTCCAGACGCCCGGTCAGCCCCAGCTCCAGGGTCGAGCGCGGGATGCGGCAGATGTAGCTCTGGTAATAGGCGTCCCCCTGGATGACCTCCAGCTGGTCGCCGCCGCCGAGGATGCCCACCGGCAGCATGCCGGCGGCGTGGATGATCTCGCAGGGGACGTACACCGGCATGTAGCCGATCGCCTTGCGGCCGGGGGCCGCCGCCTTCCAGCGCTTTACCGACTCGAAGTGCAGGTCTTCGTAGAGCGCCTCGCAGCGCCGGACGATTTCCTGGAGCGCGCCGCCCTGTCCGGCTGGATGGATGCTCGATGCGTTCATGCTCCCTCCGTTCAACGGTGTTCCCAGCGTGGGGTGCGCCGGGCGAGAAATGCCTGGAGACCTTCGTTCGCGTCGCGCGTGTTCATCAGCCCGTCGAGGTACAGCCGTTCGACCTCGGCGAGGCGACGACGCAGGCGCTTCACGTAGCCGCCGCGCGCGGCGGCTACGGCGAAGCCGAGGCAGGCCCCGCTCTTGGATGCGAGGTGCGCGTCGAAGTAGGCGAGCGCCGCGGCCTGCGGGTCGGGGGCCACGGCGTGCGCGAGGCCCAGCGCCTTCGCCTCGGCGGCCTCCAGGGTACGGCCGGAGAAAAGCAGGTCCTCCGCCGCCGCCTGGCCGATGCGCGGTGGCAGGAGGCAGGAGGCTGCCGGGGCGAACACGCCGAGCTGCATCTCGGGCTGCCCGAGTTTCGCGTTCTCGCCAGCGAAGATGAGGCTCCCGGTCATCGCCAGTTCCAGGCCGCCGCCGAGGCAGCGCCCCTGCACCGCGACCAGCACCGGCGCCGGCCACTCGACGATCTGCAGGATGAGCGCGTGCAGCGACTTGAGCATCTGCTCGCAGCCCTCGGGGAGGTGCTCCTCCACGCTCGCACCGAAGGAGAAGTCGCTCCCCTCGGCGTCGAGCAGCGCGCCGAGCAGCCCGGGCCGGCCGCGGTGCGCGGCGAAGGCCTCGGCCAGCGCCGCGATCATCGCCGCGTCGACAAGGTTGGCCCTGGGACGCGAAAGGCGCAGCCGCAGCAGCGCGCCGTCGCGCTCCAGCCACACCCGCAGGGGCGCGCCGCTCACCGCTTTTTCCCGGGCAGCAGCCGTTCGGTGAGGGCATCCGACCAGCCCTCGCCGCTCGCGATCGCCTGGCGAAGCGCGATGAAATCGATCTCCCGGTCCTCCCTGGTGCCCTCGTTGAAGGCGCGGAACCCGGCGCGCGCTTCGGTCATCATGTTGAGCGCGAGCCAGGCGCGGTGGTTTTCCTTGTTGCGGGTCCACGCCTCGAGCTTGGGCTTGCGCAGCTCCTCGATCGTCTTGGTGGTGCAGTCGGGGAAGGTGAGCAGCAGCTTCGCGCTCAGCGCCTCGACGCGCTCGTCCAGAATCGACAGGTCCACCGTGCCGCGCGCGAGCAGGGCCTTGCCCTCGCGGGCGGCTTCGCCCGTCTTGTAGTCGCCGAACACGATGCGCCCGTACTCGTCGGCGTAGCGCTGCGTCTCCACCAGCGGATTGGCGACGAACTTACCGTCCACCTTCAGCGCCGGCGCGATCTCGGTGATCATGCCCCAGTGGTAGGCCTTGTGCGCCGAGACCGGCTCGCACAGCACGCCGGCCGCCAGGGCGCGGGCGGCGCCGAGGATCGGCGGCGGGCAGGCGGTCGCCCCGCCGAGCGGCGCCGAGCCGTGCGGGGGCGCGGC
>JADLDQ010000514.1 GCA_020846575.1 Burkholderiales bacterium | reverse complement strand
TCCGTTGCTCTACCGACTGAGCTACCTCCTCATGGAGGGCACGGCGCCGGCAGACGAGCCCGGCCCCATGAAAACCTACCGAAGCCGTCGCCTCCTGCAACGCCCAATCCCGAAGTTGCAGGGCGGGCTACTCCTTCTTCGCGCCCCGCTCCATGCCTTCCTTCTCGACGAAGATGTGCGTGGCGTTGATGACCAGGTTTGTCCCGTCGGAGCCTGGCGCGACCTTACCTTCCACGACGACCGTGCTGAGCGGCAGGACGGCGTGTTCGCCTTCGATGTTCCGCTTCAGGACCATACCGTCGGCATCCGCAATCTGTACGCTGGCGACCTTGCCCTTCCCGTCTTCGCAGCAGAAGTCCCAGGGCCACTTGCATTCGTCGCCGGGGCGTTCGTTGCAGGGCGTCAGGAGCATGTCGCCCATGGTGAAGATCGCACGGCCTTCGACGAAGGGTTCGCGCTTGCCGCCGATTCGCCCGCGCACGACGACGGTCTCGCCTTCCTTCGCCGCGCTCACCGCCTTGCTCACGTCCACCGCGCCGTCGGGCGCCTTGTCGACAAAAAGGCCGTCGGGCAGCTTGGCGTCCGCGACCGGCGCCGAACTACCGGGTGCCTGCGCGGCGGTCTTGCCGCCTTCCTCCGTCTTGGTCTTGCCCGCGCACCCGGCGAGCACCCCCAGACCGAGGACGACCGCGCCCGCCGCCAGGATCCACTTCTTGTGTACGCTATGCATGAGACACCTCCCTTTCCATCAAAGAGCCTTCAGGGCATCGGGAATAGGCATGCGCAGGCACCGCCACGCCGGCGGCAGCGCGCCCACAATGCCCAATACGGCACCGACCGTCAAAGCCAGAAGCAGCGCGCCCGCGTCGAGGTTCAGGCCGAAGGCGCCCATCGAGAACCGTACCGCCAAGCCGTCCAAGAAGAGGAAACCCAGCGCCGCCGAAACTCGCGCGCCGATGATGCTGGCCAGCATCGACTCCTGCACCAGGCTCAGCACCAGCGCCCCGCGCGTGAAGCCCAGCGTCTGCAGCGAGCCCAGTTCACGCACGCGCGAATTGAACGCCGCGTACATGGTGCTGAGGCCGCCGAAGATCCCGCCCAGAGCGATCAGCAGCGCCGTGACCCACACCATGCCGCGGATGGGCCCGTAGAATTCGCTGAGTTTCGCGTAATACGCCGATTCCCGCAACGCGACGAGTTCAAGGTCCAGGCGCTGCTTGCAGAACAGATCCACGTCGGCGAACTCGGCGCGGTCCAGCGTCAGCACGACGGCCGAGAGGTTGTCGCGCTTGCTGGCGATCTGCAGGTCGGCGAGCGGGCACCAGATCTCGCCTTCCAGCACCGATCCGGGCGCCTCGAACTGCCCGCTGATCGTCCACGGGCGCTGTTCCAGCCAAAGCGTGCGGCCGATGGCCAGGCGCTCGGGTGCGATGCCCAGCTGCGCGGCGGCCAAGCGCCCGACCATCATCTCGTTCTGTCCCGGACGCGGCGCATGGCCTTCGATCACACGAACCTGGCTATGGACCAGGAAAGCGGCGGGCGTCACGCCGCGGAGCATCGCGCGCAAGCCCTCGGAGTCCTCGCGCTCGAGCCCCAGCTGCAGCATGACGTGAACCTCGGGGCTGACGTACGGCGTACCCAGCCGCGTCATAAGGCCGGGGATGCTTGCGGCAGCCAGGCTGCCGACGTTGGCGCGGATCTCACTGCGTTCGACGCTCTCCTCGCTGCCGGCGCCGAGCAGGATCACGTTGCGCTCGCCGCCGCTGCGGTGCAGGCTGCGCTCCATGCCGCGCACGAAGGCCGCTGCCGCGAGCACGATCAGGACCACCAGCGCGCTGCCGAGCACGCTCAGGCCCATGCGCACCGGCGAACGCGCCAGGTTGCGGACACCGTATTCCCAGGGTAGCAGTCTCATAGTTGCGCCTCCTTTACACCGCACGGAACGAAGTGGCGATCTCGCGCCGCGACGCCTGCCACGCCGGAACCAGCCCTGCGGCCAGACCCAGCAGCACCGAGACGGCGAAGCCCGCGACCCACACCGATGGCGCTGCGCGGAAGTGGATGCTCAGGCCTTCGTTGGTCATGCTGAAGTGGCCCCAGTGCAGCACGGCGACGGAGACGACCGTGCCGAGCGCACCGCCGGCCAGACCCAGCAGGATGCTCTCGAAG
>JADLDQ010000513.1 GCA_020846575.1 Burkholderiales bacterium | reverse complement strand
TCATCATCATGACCGACGCCGACGTCGACGGCGCGCATATCGCCAGCCTGCTGATGACGTTCTTCTTCAGCCAGATGCGGCCTCTGATCGACAAGGGGCACCTCTACCTCGCCTGCCCGCCGCTCTACCGCCTGACGCAAGGCGCCCACCGCCTCTACGTCGCCGACGACGCCGAGAAGGAGCTGTGGCTGGCCAAGGGCATCGGCGGCAAGGGCAAGATCGACGTGCAACGCTTCAAGGGCCTGGGCGAGATGGACGCCAAGGACCTCAAGGACACCACGATGAACCCCGCGACGCGCAAGCTGATCCGGGTGTCGATCCACGACGAGATCCCCGGCGAGACCGGCGACCTGGTCGAGCGCCTGATGGGCAAGAAGCCCGAGCTGCGGTTCCAGTATATCCAGGAGAACGCGCGGTTCGTGGAGGAGCTGGATGTTTGAGCCGGCTCCCCTACCGCGAGCGGCTGGCCAAGCCTCGAGCGCCACCGCCCCGAGCCGCGGTTAGCCTGACGCGCACAGGGCGGTCCAGACCCGATCTGCGCCCTCTGGACTTGCCCGAACGCTCCATCCCGATACGGACCAGGAGTGATCGATGCTGCCTCCTGCAGGTCGGCCCTTGCGGCCGGATTTTCGTCGTCTATCTGTTACAAGCCTAAAACCATTTCACTAGGTTGTTTGGATGGTCTGGTTGTTCGCGCCGCTGGCGCAGTCTTCGGTCGCGGCCATCCCGGGCCTGCTATGGGTTCTCCTGGCGGTGGATCTTGCCCTGATCCTGCTCCATGCCGCCCTGGGTCTGGCCGAGGACCGCGGCCTCATCGCTCAGCACCCGCCGCTGTTCGACCTGAACCGCGATTTCGCCGTGCCGGAAAGCTGGGGCTACCTGAAGTGGTTGGTCGGCGCCGGTATCTGCCTCGCCGCGGCAGGTGGCCGGCGTCTTGCCGCCTTGTGGCCTCCGGCGGTGATCTTCCTGATCCTGCTCTCATGATCGCTGTCAACCCCTTGTTTCATGGCAAATAATCCGGCGAGGCCGGGCGCAGCGTGATGGAGACGCGCAGGGTAGGAGACGGAACTGAGACGACGGTTGAGCAAGCTCTCATGC
>JADLDQ010000330.1 GCA_020846575.1 Burkholderiales bacterium | reverse complement strand
CCCGTGCAGCTGCGACCGATCGGGGTCATCGTCGCGTCCATCCTGCTGTTCGGCTGGCTGCTCACCAGCGTGGGCCTGGTGATCACGGCGGTCGCGGTGACGCTGGTCTCGGCCTGCGCGCGGCGCGAAGTGAAGCTGCGCGAGTACCTGTGGCTGGGAGCGGGGCTCGCCCTGTTCAGCGCGCTGGTGTTCGTGTGGGCGCTGTCCCAGGCGCTGCCGCTGTGGTGGGGCGAGTGATGGAATTCGCCTTCCTGCACAACCTCGCCACCGGCTTCGGCGCGGCGCTCTCGCTCGGCAACTTGCTGTTCTGCCTGGCCGGCGTGCTGCTCGGCACGCTGATCGGCGTGCTGCCCGGCATCGGGCCCATACCCACCATCGCGATGCTGCTGCCGGTCACCTTCGGACTGCCGCCGCTGTCCTCGCTCATCATGCTCGCGGGCATCTACTACGGGGCGCAGTACGGCGGCTCGACCACCTCGATCCTGGTGAACATGCCCGGCGAGGCGAGCTCGATCGTGACCACGCTGGACGGCCACCCCATGGCCAGGCAGGGCCGCGCCGGCGCGGCGCTCTCCACGGCGGCGCTCGGATCCTTCTTCGCCGGCTGCGCGGGCACGGTATTCGTCGCCGCCTTCGGGCCGCCGCTCGCCGGGCTCGCGCAGGAGTTCAACTCGCCGGACTACTTCGCGCTGATGGTGCTCGGCCTGGTGATGGCGGTGGTGCTCGCCCACGGCCCGGTGCTCAAGGCGATCGGCATGGTGCTGGTGGGACTGCTGCTCGGCCTCGTAGGCACCGACGTGAACAGCGGCCTCACCCGCTACACCTTCGGCATCGATGAGATCTGGGACGGCATCGACTTCCTGCCGCTGGTGATCGGCCTGTTCGGCATCGTCGAGATCGTCTCGAACCTGGAAAAGCGCGAGATCAGCCACGCCTCGATCACCGGGCGCCTGGATCGCCTCTGGCCGAGCCGGCAGGACTTCCGCGAGGCGTGGCCGGCGGCGCTGCGCGGCACGGCCCTCGGGGCGCTGCTCGGGATTCTGCCGGGCGGCGGTGCGGTGCTCGCCTCCTTCGCCGCCTACACGCTGGAGAAGAAGATCGCCAAGGACCCGAGCCGCTTCGGCAAGGGGGCGATCGAGGGGGTCGCCGGCCCGGAATCGGCGAACAACGCCGCGGCGCAGTCCTCCTTCATTCCGCTGTTGACGCTGGGCCTGCCCTCCAACGCCATCATGGCGCTGATGATGGGCGCTATGATCATCCAGGGGATCCAGCCCGGCTCGGCGGTGATGACCAAGCACCCGGAACTCTTCTGGGGGCTGGTCGCCAGCATGTGGCTGGGCAACGCGATGCTGGTGGTCATCAACCTGCCGCTCATCGGCATCTGGGTGAGGCTGCTCTCGGTGCCCTACCGGCTCCTGTATCCCGCGATCCTGCTGTTCTGCCTGGTCGGGGTGTACAGCACCAACAACAACATCGCGCAGCTGGTGCTGACGGCGCTGTTCACCGTCTTCGGCTACGTGCTGCTTCGGTTCGGCTGCGAGGCGGCGCCGCTGGTGCTGGGGTTCATACTCGGGCCGCTGATGGAGGAGAACCTGCGCCGCTCGCTGGTGTTCTCGCGCGGCGACCCGGCGATATTCGTCCAGCGCCCGATCTCGGCGACGCTGCTCGCGTTCACCGTGATCCTCATCGCGCTGGTCGCGTTCCCGCGCTTTCGCAGGACCCGCGAGGTGGCATTCCAGGAGTAAGCTCTCAACAACCCGCTTGCACAAGGAGGAAGCTCGTGAATCGTCAGTCGAGACATCCGTTCGAGGCGGTAGCCCTGGTGATCGCGGCCGCCGCTGCCGTCTTCGCGCCGGCGGCGGCCCAGGCCCAGGCGTACCCCAGCCGCGACATCCACTTCATCTGCGCGTTTCCCGCCGGCAGCGGCGCCGACGTGCTGGTGAGGTACTTCGCCGAGCGGCTGCGGCCCATCATCAAGCGCACCATCGTGGTGGAGAACCGCTCCGGCGCCGGGGGCAACATCGCCACCGAGTACGCGGCGCGCGCCAAGCCCGACGGCTACACCATCTACGTGCACGCCGGCTCGGCGGTCGCGGCCAACATGCACCTGTTCAAGAAGCCGACGGTGGACGCGGGCAAGGCGCTGCAGGTGGCGGCCACCATCAACCGCCAGCCCTTCATGCTGGTGGTCGCAGCCAAGAGCCCCTACCAGAGCGTCGCCGAGCTGACCGCCGCCATTAAGAAAAAGGGCAAGGCCGGCACGTATGCCACTTCGGCGCCGACGGGTGTGATCATGGGGGAGCTCTACAAGAAAGCGACCGGCATCCAGGCCGTGGAAGTGAACTACAAGACCGGGTCGGACTCCCTCAACGAGATGCTCTCGGGCAAGCTCGACTACGGCATGATGGACCCGGTCTATTCCCTGGCCCAGCAGCGCGAGGGACGACTGCGCATCCTGGGCGTGAGCACCGGCGCGCGTCTCGAAGCAAGCCCGGACCTGCCGACCATGTCGGAGCTGGGCGTGAAGATGGACCTCACCGGCTGGTGGGCCGCGATGGTGCCGGCCAGGACGCCCAAGCCCATCGTCGATCAGATCGGCCGCTGGTTCAGCTTCGCGGTGCAAAGCGAAGAGACCCGCAAGTTCCTGATGAGCTTCGGCGGCGACCCGTACGTGAACAGCCCCGAACAGGGTCAGGCGCTGCTGCTGAAGTCCATCAAGGACTGGGGCGAGTACGTAAGACTCGCCAATCTCAAACCGCAGTAGGGCGGATCCGGACCCGCCGCGGCAGGCTTGCGAACCATCGATAGCGCTCGCGCGCGGCGCGCCGCGCGCGGTGGCGCCGTAGCGTGCGCGACCGCGCTGGCATGAACAAGCTGCTGCTCGCGGCGGTCCTGCTCGCGCTGCCGGGTGTGCCGCTCGCGCTCCTCGGCGCGGCGTTCCTCGCCGTCGAGGAGCATCCGCTGGTCGCAGGCGGCGCGCACATCCGGCCGGAGCACGTGGAGCGCGCCGTGGTGCTGCTGCGCAGGCACGACCCGCGCCGGGCCCGCCCTGGCCAGCTGCGCACCATCCAGATCGGCGCGCAGGACGTGGATCTGCTCGCGAACTACGCCGCGACCCGCTTCGGACATGGCGGCGCGCGCGTGGTGCTCGCGCCGGGCGCCGCGACGCTGCGCCTGGCGCTCGCCCTGCCGCCGAATCCCTTCGGCCGTTACCTCAACGTCGACGCGGCGCTCGCCGAGACTGCCGGTCTGCCCCGGGTGGAGAGCCTCACCGTCGGCAGGCTGCCGGTGCCGGCCTGGCTGGCGCAGCGCCTGCTCGAGTACGCGGCGCGGCGGCTTTCCGAGCACGAGGCCGAACGCGCGGCCGCGGACGCGATCCAGTCGGTGTCGATCGCGGACGGCACCCTTCGCATCGCGTACCAGTGGCGCGACGATCTCCCGGACCGCATCCGGGCGCTGGCCGTGCCGCGCGCTGACCGCGAACGCCTGCGGGCCTACCAGGAGCGCATCGCCGCCGCGTCCCAGGACCTGCGCCGGGGCGATTCGTTCACGACGGCCCTGCGACCGGTAATGGCGCTCGCCGCGGAGCGCTCCAGCGCGGGCGACGCGGCCGCCGAGAACCGCGCGGCGATCCTCGCGCTCGCCTTCTACGCCAACGGCAAGGGGCTCGGGGCGCTGCTGCCGGAAGCGCGCGCCTGGCCGCAGGGGGCGCCGCGCGATCTGCGCTTGCGCGGGCGCGGCGACCTCGTGCGGCACTTCACCATCTCCGCGGCGCTCGCGGCCACCGCGGGAACGCCGCTGTCGGACGCGGTCGGCCTGTACAAGGAGATCCAGGACGCGCGCAGCGGCAGCGGGTTCTCGTTCTCCGACCTCGCGGCCGACCGCGCCGGCACCACCTTCGGGCAGCTCGCGGTGCGCTCGGCGCACGGCGCGCGCCGCTTCTCCGAGCGCGCCGGCGCGCGCGTTTCCGAGGCGGACATCATGCCGGAGATCACCGGTCTGGCCGACGGCATGCCGGAGGCCGAGTTCAAGCGCAGGTTCGGCGGGGTTGGCGCACCGGCATACCATCGCGTCGTGCAGGACATCGAGCAGCGCGTCGCGGCCTGCGCGCTGTACCGCTAAGCGCTCAGGGCCCGCCGCAGCAGGGGAAGCTCGTTCCAGGCGAGCGCGGCGAGCACCACCAGCCCGCCGGCGATGGTCGCGCCCGAGGGCACCTCGCCCGCGCCCAGCCACGCCCAGATCGGACCCGCCACGATCTCGATCAGCGCCAGGAGCGATACTTCCGCCGCCGACAGGCGCCGGCTGGCGACGATCAAGAGGACACACGGCAGGCCGAGCTGGAAGACGCCTAGCCCGGCGAGCAGCGCGAGATCCCGCGCGCTCGCCTCGAAGGGCAGCGCAAAGGGCAGTGTCGCCACCACGGAAATCAGTGCGCCGATGAACACCGCCGGCACGAGGTTGACGCGCGCGGAGGCGTGCGTCAGCGTCACCACGTTGACCGCCGCGGCCAGCGGCACGCCCAGGGCGATCAGCATCCCGAGTGCGTGGCGCGGCTCCCCCGCCGAGAAACCCGCGCCGAACATCCACAGCATCCCGGCAAAGGCGGCCGCGATCGCGGCCCGGGTGCGCGCCGGGACCCGCACCCCCAGTACGACACGCGCAAGCAGCGCGGTGAAAACCGGCGCGAGGCTCACCACCACCAGGGTATTGGCCACGGTGGTCATGGTGAGCGCGACGATGAAGCAGACGTACATGGCGGCGAAGCACGCGCCCGAGCACAGACCGGGACGGCCGACCGCCGCGATCGAGCGCCCGGTGGCGCGAAGCGCCGCCGCGGCGCCGGCGCCCCGGTATTCGAAGGCGAGCGCCGCCAGCACGAACAGGCCGGCGAAAACGCTGCGCCAGAACGTGATCTCGAAGGCGCGCGCCGCCTCCAGCTGGCGCGTCACCACGCCGGCAATGCTCAACAGGAGCGCCGAAGCGACCATCAGCGCCACGGCGGCGCCGTGACCGGGATTTCGAGGATTCAAGGCGATGGGGACGAACAGTTGCGGGATGATCGAGACGGGCCTGCGCCGGGCGCAATACTCGCCCGGATGCCGGCGCTGCGCAACTCGCGGAGCGCAGCGCGTTGAATCGGGCGACCGGATCGCGTTGAATCGGGCGGCCCGATCGCGTTGAATCGGGCGGCCCGATCGCGCAGAATGGGCGCACCATGAACCCGCCCCGCCGGCGCCTGCTTGGCGCACTGTTCGGCGGCCTGCCCTTCGCGCCGGCCGTTCTTTTCGCCCGCGCCGCGCGCTCGCAGCCGCCGCCGCCCCGCGTGGAGGACACGGCAACCCCTGAAGAAATCTGGATCGCGCGCGCGTTCGAACTGCAGCGCCGGGCGCGCCAGTCGGGCGACCAGCCCTACGGAGCCTTGCTGGTGCGCGACGGCCGCCTGCTCGGGGAATCGCCGAGCCGGGTGATCCTGGAGCGCGACCCCACCGCGCACGCCGAGATGCTCGCCATCAGGGATGCGGCGCGGCGCCTCGGCAGCGGCGACCTGTCGGGCTGCGTGATGTACTCGTCCTCGCGCCCCTGCCCGATGTGCGAGGCGGCGGCCTACTGGGCCGGGATCTCGCGCCTGGTCTGGGGCCGCACCGCGACCGACGGCGGCAGGCCGCGGCTGTGCGGCTGAGCAACGCGCACCCCGCCGGCTGCGCTGTGCCCACCCGACACCTTCCGGGGAGTCAGCGGCAGCGCGCGAGAGCGGACTGTCCCGCAGGCGCGGATCAGCGCGGCGCTGGTCGGGGCGCGAACTCGTAGGCGCCGGCGTCGATCGCCCCGTCGAACGGCCGCCGCTCGGCGCCCGCGCGGTGGACGTACTGCATCACCGGGCGCAGCGACATCGTGCCGGCAGAGCCCGGGTCGGCGCCCGCATCGATGGCCGGCGACCCCTGTCCGAGCCGGTAATCGAAACCGTCGCGGCCGGCGAGCAGCGCATCGCCCTCGAGGTTGTTGCGCGCGAGCGGCGCCGCCCCGGGTTGGCTCACCGGCGTGCCGCCGCCGATGAACAGGTTGTTCATCACCAGCGCCGGCACCGAGGTCGAGTCGCGGACGAAAACCCCCTTGCCGAGGTCGTTCACGAAGGTGTTGTTGACGACGTAAAGGCCCAGGCCGGGGTTCTTCGCACCCTCCACCGCGAAGGAAACCATCACCGGGTTGTCCGTTCTCGGGCCCTGCTGGATCAGGTTGCCGATGATGTACGCCGTGCCACCCTGCGCGATCTCGATCTCGTAGCTGCCGGTGCCATCGGTCTCGGTCATCATGCGGTTGTAGAGAATGTGGTTTTCGACCGCCCGCGACTTCAGCTCGTGGCCGATGCGGGCGTGGTGCGAATAGTTGTAGCGGAACACCAGCCGCTTCACCGCCCCGATGTACAGGTTGTGCGACTGGCCGTCGCCGAAGCCGTTGCGCGCGAACTCCGAGTGCTCGATCAGGATTTCGCTCTCCGGGTCGTTGCCGGTCAACAGGCCGTTCTCGTTGCCGTGAAAGTACACGCGCCGCAGCGTCAGGTGGCGGCCCTCCAGGCGGATGGCGGCGCCGTTGCGGTGCGGGACGCTGGCCCCGGAAATCTCGATGTTCTCGATGGTGGCGCCGCTGCCCTTGACCACCCAGACCGCCTTGTCCTCGGCGCTGCGTCCGGCCGCATCGATGCGCGCACGCCCGCCGACGCCGCGGATCGTCAGCCGGTTGGCGCGGATCGCGCACACGTCACCGTCGTAGGCGCCCGAGGCGTCGACCTCGACGACATCCCCGTCGCGCGCCGCGGCGAAGGCCGCGCAGGGCCTCGCGTAAGCCTTTCCCGGTCCCACCGCCAGGACCTCGGCCGGCGCCGGCTCTGCGAGCGCGAAGGCCGCCACCAGCAGCGCCGCAGCGCCCGTCGCGCACCGGCGCAGGTTCACGGCGCGGGACTCACGGCGAGGCGCGCAGCGCGGCGACGGCGTCGCGGAATTCCGGGGGCGACGGCGACCAGGTCCACGCGGCCGAGGAAGGACCAGGCGAGCGTCGCCCCGAGCGCCCCGACGATGGTCCACAGGATGGCCCGGGGGAGCGCGGGGGACGGGGTTTCCAGAATCTCCAGCGCGGCGGGCAGGAACTGACGCTCGAGCGGGGTGCGGGTCGAGGGGGCGAGCTCGTCGCGGGCGCGCCAGGAGACTCCGAGCACGCGCGCGTAGCGGCCGAAGAGTGCAACGGCTGAACTCATGGAGTCGTTCTGCGGCTGCGGCGAAAAGAGGCCATCGCCTCCAGTCTCTTGTGGCAGTGCACGCCCAAGCACCTGATCGAAGCGGCGCTGGAGGGGCACGTAGCGCTCGTTACCTCCAAGCCCTTGCAGCTCGGACTGGACAAGGCCGAAGGAACGCCAATCCGAGCTCGCACCTATCCCCCGTTTGCGGCGAACAAGGTGTCCGATGCGCTCGGGCCGGCGGAGCCCAGGGCGCTCTGGCCCGGGTCCGCAGGGGCAAAGGCGGCCATTGCATCGAGCAGGCTTCGCGCCTGGGCGTCCAGCAGCGCGTCGTGCGGGGCAGCCTCTGCGCTCCAGGCCGCGCGCGAGTCCAGCACCTTTCCGTACCAGTCCTGCACTTCGCGCGCACCCGAAGTACCAGCGACTTCGCCATAGGCACCGTGCACTTGCAGCCCTGCTGCGCCTGTCGGAGCACCGAAATCGGTCACAACGCTCGCCTGGCGCTCCCCGCCCGGCGAGGGAAATGCGCCGCCGCTATCCCCGGCGGCATTGCCCGACCCCGGCTGCGGCAGGCCGCCCGCATCGCTCCAGGAGATCACCGGCCGCTGCGCGATCGGCGCAGAACACCGCGCCGCCTCGGGCAGCTCATCGTCCGTCATCGCGTAACTCCCCTCCCCGCCGCCCGACATCATCATGCTGCCCCCCGCCCCCACCGTGATGGTCACGGTCGCCACGTTGGAGTCCAGCAGGCCGTCGTTCACCTTGAACTGGAAAGCGTCCTCGCCGCTGAACTCGCTATCGGGGAGGTACGAGGCGCTGCCGTTGGGCTGCAAGCTCAACGCCCCGTGCGCCGTTCCCGTAACCAGGGCGTAGACGAGCGCGTCCCCATCGGCGTCGCTCGCCAGTCCTTCGAGCAGGTTCTCGATCAACGTATCCTCCGCGGTCTGCAGCGATTGGTCCAGCACCAGCGGGGCGTCGTTGATCGGGTTGACGAGCAGGGTCAGCGTGGCGATATTCGAGTCCGCCTGCCCGTCGTTCACCTTCCAGGTGAAGCTGTCGCTGCCGTGGAAGTTCGCATACGGCAAGTACGAGGCGCTGCCGTCGGGGTTGAAAGTGAGCGTGCCGTTCTGCGTCGAGCTCACCAGGATGAACTCCAGGGAATCCCCGTCCACGTCGCTCGCCAGCCAGGCGATCGAACCCGCGATCACGCCGTCCTCGGCGACCGAGCGCTCGATGTCCTGCGCCAGCGGCGCGTCGTTCACCGGGCTCACGGTGAGGGTCAACGTGGCGATATTCGAATCTTGCTGCCCGTCGTTCACCTTCCAGGTGAAGCTGTCGGTGCCGTGGAAGTTGGCAGCCGGCGTGTACGATGCGCTGCCGTCGGGATTGAAGGTGAGCGTGCCGTTCTGCGTCGAGCTCACCAGGATGAACTCGAGCGCGTCCCCATCGACGTCGCTCGCCAGCCAGGCGATCGAACCCGCGATCACGCCGTCCTCGACGACCGGCCGCTCGATGTCCTGCGCCAGCGGCGCGTCGTTCACCGGGGTCAGCAGGAAGTTGAACGTGGCCACGTTCGAATTCAGCAGCCCGTCGTTCACCATGAAGGTGAAGCTGTCCGGCCCGGAGTAGTTCAGCGCCGGCGTATAGGTTCCGTTGCCTTCTGCGTCCAGGTTCACGTGCCCGTGCACCGCATCCGACACCAGGATGAACGTGAGTGGATCCCCGTCCGGATCGCTCCCCAGCCAGGCAATGGAACCGCTGATCTCCGTGTCCTCCTGCATCACCAGCGGTACCCGGTCCTGCGCGCTCGGGGCTCGGTTGGTCATGACGCGCAGCTCCGCCACCGTCCACAGCACCGCCGGCTCGTCGTTGAAGCGCACCGCCTCGATCTTGGTTGCGTCCGACGAGTACCAGTCGCGCACCGTCACGCTGTCGGCGCCCGCCGCAAGCACCAGGTCCTGCCCGGCGCGCTGCGCAGAAACGTCCTCCGAAGCGATCCCCGCCCCGAACAGCACCGTGTCCGCGTTGCCCGGGGTGGCGTCGTCTTCAGCGATGGTGTCCTGCCCGAAGCCGGGTTCGAAGACGTAGGTGTCGTCGCCCGCCCCGCCCTCCAGGGCGTCGTTGCCGGCCAGCCCGTTCAGGACGTTGGCCGCGGCGTTGCCGGCGATCGCGTTGTCCAGCGCGTTGCCGCTGCCGTCGATGGCCGCGAGGCCGGCAAGGACCAGGTTCTCGACGTTCTGCGCAAGGCTCCAGGAAACCGAACTCTGCACCGTGTCGATACCCTCGCCCGCGCTCTCGCTCACCGCATCGCCGGCGTGGTCCACCGCGTAAGTGTCGTCGCCCGACCCGCCGGTCAGGGTGTCGGCGCCTGCGCCGCCGCTCAGGTAGTCGTCGTCGCCGTTGCCGATCAGCACGTCCGCGGCGCTCGATCCGAACAGCACGCTCTGCGCCGAGCCGCCGTTCAGGGTGCCCCCGCCGGCCGGGGCGAGTTGCAGATCGGCGAGCGACACGAGCGGCGCCTCCGAGAACGCGATGAATTCCAGTCGATAGGCGTACGCCGTGTTGTCATAGAAGGTCGACCAATTGCTGATCCTCACCTGATCATTCGCGCCCGGGTCGCTCGGACTTGCGACTGCCAGCGTGAGGTTGCCGCTACCGCTCGTCGCGCTCAGATCATGGAAGAGGATCCCCGCCCCGAAGGAGAGCACGTCCTGTGCCGCGTCGGGAAGGCCATTGCTCGAGATCCATCCGAAATCGACGATGGTGTCCTGGCCGTCTCCCCGATTGAACAGGTACGTATCGGATCCGGCCCCGCCCTGCAGCTGATCGTTGCCGGCACTGCCCGCGATCGTGTCGTCGCCGGCGCCCGAAGACACCGTGTCTGCGCCCCCGCCAGCGTCGATCGTGTTGCCTCCATCCCCGACATGGATGGTGTCGCTGCCCGAGCCGGTCGTCACCGAGTTGTGGCCGTGGCCCAGATAGACCAGGTTGTTGCCATCGCCCGCGAGGACCGTGACGTCTCCCTGCAGGCGATCGTTCACCGGAACAGTCGAGCCGATGCTGTCGTTTCCGTTCCCCGCAGTGATGTGGAAGTTCCCCATCGGCGCGGCGCCGCTGCCGTTGAAGGCGTTGTTGCCGTCTCCGAGGTCAAGGACCGAATCTCCCGCACCCAGGTTCACCGAGTCGTTTCCGCTTCCCGTGACCAGCGAGTGCGTGCCCGCACCGAGCGTGATGCTGTGGTCCCCGTTGCCGGTGCGGATGAGGCTGTCGCCCGCTCCGAGGTTGATGATCCCGGCGCCCCACAGCGTGAGCGTCTCCGCTCCCAGCTCGATGTCGTAGCTGCCGTCCCCGGCGTGGATCACCTTGTGCCCGTCGCCGCCGCGGATGGTCATGTCCCCGCGCATGCGCTGGCTGAGCGTTCCCGACCAGCCGATGTTGTCCACGCCGTCACCCACCGTCACCACGTAGTTGCCGACCACCCCGTTGATGCCGGTATTGAAGCTGTTGTTGCCGCTGGCGAGATCGACCACCGAGTCCCCCGATCCGAGGTTCACCGTGTCGTTTCCGCTTCCCGTGACGACCGAGTGCGCGCCCGCACCGAGCGTGATGTTGTGGTCTCCGTCGCCGGTATGGATCAGGCTGTCGCCCGCTCCGAGGTTGATGATCCCGGCGCCCCACAGCGTGAGCGTCTCCGAGCCCAGCTCGATGTCGTAGCTGCCGTCCCCGGCGTGGATCACCTTGTGGCCGTCGCCGCCGCGGATGGTCATGTCGCCGCGCATGCGCTGG
>JADLDQ010000512.1 GCA_020846575.1 Burkholderiales bacterium | reverse complement strand
TGAACCAGCCCATGGCGTAGCCCGTGGCGCCGAGTGAGATCTGCGTGGCTGTCATGGCGGCCTCACCCAGCAACGCCGTGTCTCCGTACCGCCCCCGGTTCAGCTCCGCGACAAGGAAGTGCGTCATGTCGCGCGCCGTGGATACGATGTAGCCCGAGGGTGCGGCGGACCGGGGATACCGGATGCGGTAGGGCAGGCGCAGACCGAACCACGGCGTGTACCCCGCCGCGATCTCCGCACCCGCGGTGTCGAAGTCGGCGGTGGTGTCCCGCATCTCCAGCGGCACGAACACCGACAGGTCCATGGATCGCCCGTACTCCATCCCGCTGGCGGCCTCCACCACTGCGCCCAGGATGTCGTAGTTGAGGCTGGAGTACCGGAACCTCGTGCCCGGATCGCCCGCGAGCCCAAGCCTGCTCTTGGACCGGATACGCTCCACGAGGTCCTCAGTCCGCTCGATCCCTGCGTCGTTCCCCGCGTAGGGGGTGATACCGCTCGTGTGGTTCAGGAGGTGCGTGATCGTGATCCGGTCCGTCCAGAACCAGCTCAGGTGACGGCTCACCGGGTCGTCGAGGGTCACGAGGCCCCGCTCCACGAGCTGCATGACGGAGAGCCCCGTCAGCGTCTTGCTCACCGATCCCAGGTAGAACCGCGTGTCCGGTGTCACGCCCTCCCCGTCCGGTCCCGCGACGCCGAAGCCCTTCAGGTACGGGACCGACGACCCGGACACGATCCCGAGTGCCAGCCCCGGGATGCCGGCTGCTGCCATCTCCCGGCGCACGAAGGCGTCGATCTCCCTCTCCAGGGCCAGGGGATCCGTCGCTGTCTGCCCCGCGAGGTGAGCCGACGGGAGCAGCACGAGCAACAGGAAGGGTAGTGTCTTTCGGCGGGCGGCACGACGAGGTACCATGGCTGCAGGGCGTCAGCCTAGGGCGGGCCACACCGGCCGTCAACCGCTTAACGAACATGTCGATCCGAGAGCTCGCCGTTCGTCGTAGAGGTCAGGAGGCAGGAAGATGCGATTCCTTATGATGATTCGCCTGGTGGAGACCGAGCAGGCTCCCAGCGAGAGGCTCATGACGGAGATGGGCAAGCTGATGGACGAGATGACCC
>JADLDQ010000329.1 GCA_020846575.1 Burkholderiales bacterium | reverse complement strand
GTGACCATGGGCATCGTCTCGGCGCTCGGCCGCTCGCACCTGGGCATCAGCATTCTCGAGAACTTCATCCAGACCGACGCCGCCATCAACCCCGGAAACTCGGGCGGCG
The DNA here is from genome assembly GCA_020846575.1 of Burkholderiales bacterium. Taxonomy (GTDB): domain Bacteria; phylum Pseudomonadota; class Gammaproteobacteria; order Burkholderiales; family SG8-39; genus JADLDQ01. The sequence goes on along the minus strand of JADLDQ010000329.1, from coordinate 14,931 downwards.
CCCTGGTGGACTCGGCGGGCAACCTGATCGGCATCAACACGGCGATCTACTCCCGCACGGTGGGTTCGCAGGGGATCGGGTTTGCGATCCCCGTATCCAGCGCCAGGCAGATCATGGAGCAGATCATCTCCAGCGGCACCGTGACCCGGGGCTGGATAGGCGTGGAGGCGCAGGAGCTGACGCCGGACCTGGCCGAGTCTTTCGGACTGCCGGCAGACCGCGGCGGCGCGCTCATCGCCGGCGTGGTGCGTGGCGGGCCGGCGGGCGCGGCCGGGTTGCGCCCCGGCGACATCCTGACGCGAGTCGAGGACAGGCCGGTCCGGGACCCCGCCGCGATGCTCAATCTCGTCACCGCCCTCACGCCAGGCAAGCCGGCGCGCATCACCGTCCTGCGCGAGAAGAAGGAACTGCAGATCACCGTCATGGTGGGCAAGCGCCCGCCGGCGGCGCGGCGACCCGGCTGAGTCAGAGGGAGCGAGGGCTTGCTCGCCCCTCGCGCTCCCCCGACTCGGGGGAAAGCTGCGCTTGCTTATACGCGCAATTGCGGCAGAACGGCACCGGCACGGGCGCCCGGAGCGCCTACTCGGCGATCTTCGCCTCGCCGCTCGAGGACGAATCGGCCGGCTTCGCCATCATCCCCGCAACGATCAACCCGAGCTCGAACAGCAGGCACAGCGGCACCGCGAGCAGGAACTGGGACAGGATGTCAGGTGGCGTGAAGACCGCGGCGACCACGAACGCCCCGACGATGACGTACGGGCGCGCCTGCCTGAGCCGCTCGGTCGTCACGATACCGGCGCGCACCAGTACCACCACCACCACCGGGACCTCGAACGTGACGCCGAAGGCGAGAAAGCTCGTGAGCACGAAGCTGAAGTACTTGTCGATGTCGGTCATCCAGGCCACGCCCTCGGGCGCAATCGCCGCCATGAACTTGAATATGACCGGGAATACGAGGTAGTAGGCGAACGCCATCCCGACGAGGAACAGGAAGAAGCTGGCCATCACCAGCGGGAGCACCAGCTTCTTCTCGTGGGCGTAGAGACCGGGGGCGATGAATGCCCAGGCCTGGTACAGCACTACCGGGAGCGCGATAACCAGCCCGACCAGCACAGTGACCTTGAGGGGCACGAGAAACGGCCCGATCACGTCGGTCGAAATCATCTGGGCACCCTTGGGAAGCGACGAGAGCAGCGGCTGGGCGAGAAAGGAGTAGATCTCGCGCGCCCAGGGAACGAGGACAAGCACCACGACGAGCACCGCGAGCAGCGCCTTCACCAGCCGCTGGCGCAGCTCCACCAGGTGGGAAAGGAAGGTGTCGGGTTCGCTCATCGTTCGGGCATGCGCAGCCGCCGCGGCGCGTCCTCAGCGCGATGTCTGCGGCTGGCCGGCGCCGGTATCGCCCGCCTGGACAGGCGCCGCCGCGCCTGCACTGGCATCCGGGGCGGCCCCCTCGGGCGCCGGTGCGCTCAGGTCGGAGATGGCCGCCTGCGCCTGCCGTTCCATTTCGGTGAACTGGTCGCGGGCCTTCTGCAGTTCGGCATCCATGTCCGACTGCACGCCGTGGGCGGCCTGCTCGAACTCGGTCTTGAACTTGCGCAGTTCATCCAGTTCGATTTCGCGCCGGATGTCCGACTTTACGTCGTTCACGTAGCGTTGGAGCCGCCCGAAGAGATGGCCGAGAGTGCGCGCCACGCCTGGCAGCCGCTCGGGTCCGATGACGATCAGCGCCACCACCGCGATGACCATCAACTCGGAGAAACCGACGTCGAACATGGGGGGTGAGTCTAGGGTGAGCGCCCTGCGGGGGGCGAGCGGCGCAGGTTCAAGGCATGACGCAGGCGGCCCAGGAGATCAACGCACGCCCCGTGCCGCCGCGCAGCGGGCGGCGCGGCCTGCCTGAAACGGTAGCCCGCTAGGATGCGTTCGATTCCTTTCTCGCGTCCGCATCGATGGTCCGGGACTGCACCTGGGGTGCGCCCACCGCGTCGGGCGTCTTCTCGCCGCCGGCATCCTTCATGCCGTCCTTGAAGCCACGAACGGCGCCCCCCAGATCCGCGCCGATGTTGCGCAGCTTCTTGGTTCCGAAGATCAGCAGGACGATGACCAGCACGACCAGCCAATGCCAGATACTCCAGGTGCCCATGGGCGACTCCTTCGACTCGCGCTCGATCCTCACCAGCGCGACGCGGACTGATTTGACGCTTTGATCATACACCTCCACCGGGCATGGGTCGGCCGAGCACATGTGCCTTCAACCTGAACGCCTCCCGGGCAGGGCCGCCGCAGAGTCGAACCGGGTCCAACTCCGATGCTGGAAGGATTCGCAGGATCCGGGGCCGCCCGGCTAGCGCCGCGTCCCCATCTCCCGCGTGCGGGGTTCGCACGCGGCCGGCGATCGGGCGGGTCATCGCAGGCTCCTGCCCCGAGCGTTATTCGCGCGTCAAGCGCACAGGAGGCGAGGTGCAGCCGGGCGTCGAACTCCGGGGACCTGGTTCGAGGGATTGCGGACCCGGCGCTAGCGGGATGCCGGCCGCCCGCGCTTCGGGCTCTTCCGGGCTGCCTTCTCGTCGATGCCCGAAATGCCCTCCCTGCGGCGCAACTCGGCGAGCACGTCCGCCGGTCCGAGGCCGTAATGCGACAGCATGATCAGGCAGTGGAACCACAGATCGGCGGTCTCGGCCACGATGCGCCTGCGATCCCCGTCCTTGGCCGCCATCACCGTCTCGGTAGCCTCTTCGCCGATCTTCTTGAGTACCGCGTCCTCGCCCTGAGCGAACAGGCGCGAGACGTAGGAATGCTCCGGATCGCCTCCCTTGCGGGAGTCCAACACGGCCGCGAGCCTCTCCAGCAGGTCGCTCATTGCCGGTAGATGTCGGCCGGGTTCTTCAGGACCGGGTCGACCTCGATCCAGGCGCCGCCCGAGAGCCTTCGAAAGAAGCAGCTCCGGCGACCGGTGTGGCAGGCCATTCCTCCCGCCTGCTCCACGATCAGGAGCAGGGCGTCCCCATCGCAGTCCAAGCGTACCTCGGAGACCCGCTGGACGTGCCCTGATTCCTCGCCTTTCTTCCACAGCCGCGCGCGCGAACGCGACCAGTAGACGGCCTCGCCGGTCTGCACCGTGAGCGCGAGCGCATCCCGGTTCATCCAGGCGAGCATCAGCGTGCGCCCGCTGCCGGCTTCCTGCGCGATGGCCGGAACCAGACCTTCGCGGTCCCAGTGGATCTCTTCCAGCCAGTTCGACATCTGCCGCTCCCGGTCCCGATCGCCTCGTCCCGTCGCCCGCCCTCTCTGCGCGCCTGATGCAAGACACCGGCAGCGGTACCCGGTTTCCACGACAGCGTGTATTTCGCCGGAGTGAAGCACGCGCTCTGCATCCCGGTAATCGGCGCCTCAGGAGGGGCTGCGGCCCCCGTCGCATCAACCTGTTAGAGCCTCACCTCGATGCCCATGCAGGCCATGTAGCGCTTAGCCTCGAGCACGGTGAACTCGCCGAAGTGGAAGATGCTGGCCGCCAGCACCGCATCCGCACCGCCGCGGAGCACGCCGTCGGCCAGATGCGCAAGGCTGCCCACGCCGCCGCTGGCGATCACCGGAATATCCACCGCGTCGCAGACATGGCGCGTCAATTCGATGTCGAACCCCGAGCGGGTACCGTCCCGGTCCATGCTGGTGAGCAGTATCTCCCCGGCACCCGATGCCTGCATTTTACGCGCCCATTCCACCGCGTCGAGCCCGCTGGGGCGACGGCCGCCGTGGGTGAAGACTTCCCAGCGCGGATCCCCGGCCCGGGCAGGATCCGCCGTGCGCTTGGCGTCGATCGCGACCACGATGCACTGCGCGCCGTAGCGCCCGGCCGCCTCTTCGACCAGGGCGGGATTCTGGACCGCCGCGGTGTTGATCGAGACCTTGTCCGCCCCGGCGTTGAGCAGCCGGCGCACGTCCTGCACCCGGCGCACGCCGCCGCCGACGGTCAGCGGGATGAACACCTGCGCCGCCACGCTCTCGACCACCTGGACGATGAGGTCGCGCCCTTGCGAGCTTGCGGTAATGTCCAGGAAGGCGATCTCGTCGGCGCCCTGCTCGTCGTAGCGCCTCGCGATCTCCACCGGGTCGCCCGCGTCGCGCAGCTCGACGAATTTCACGCCCTTGACGACCCTGCCGGCGTCGACGTCCAGGCAGGGAATGACGCGCTTGGCGAGCATCAGGTGAGCGGACTGCCTGAAGGTTCGGAATCGACCGGCTACCCGCCGGCGCTCAGCCCTGGGCGTACCTCTGCGCCAGCACGAGCGCCTGGCGGAAGTCGAGGGTTCCCTGGTAGATGGCCCTCCCGGTGATGACGCCCGCGATACCCTCGGACTCGATCTCGCACAGCGCCTCGATGTCCGAGAGGCCGGTGAGTCCGCCGCTGGCGATCACCGGTATGCGAAGCTCGCGCGCGAGCTTGAGCGTGGCTTCGACGTTGACCCCGGAGAGCATTCCGTCGCGTCCGATGGCGGTGTAGATGACGGTCTCGATGCCGTAGTCCTGGAACTTGAGCGCGAGGTCCACCACGTCGTGGCCGGTCATCTTCGACCAGCCCTCGACCGCGACCTTGCCGTCTTTCGCGTCCAGGGACACCATGATGTGTCCGGCGAAGGCGGTCGCGGCCTCCTGCAGGAACCCGGGATTCTTCACGGCGGCAGTGCCGATGACGATGTAGGCGGCACCCATGTCGAGGTACTTCTCGATCGTGTCCAGGTCCCGGATTCCGCCACCGAGCTGGACCGGCAGCGCGTCCCCGGCGGCTTCGATGATCTTCTTTATCACCGCCTCGTTCTTCGGCCGTCCCGCCGCCGCGCCGTTCAGGTCCACGACATGGAGACGCTGCGCACCCAGTTCCTTCCAGTGCAGCGCCATCCGCGACGGATCCTCGGCAAATACCGTGGCCTCGTTCATGTCGCCCTGGCGCAGACGCACGCAGCGGCCGTCCTTCACGTCGATGGCTGGAATGATGAGCATGGTACGTACGGTAAGCGCAAGTGATCGGGTGGGGGCGAGAGGCAGGCTCCCGTGCGCTCGGTGCCGGGTCGATGCAGCCGGTAGGCGCACGGCGGTGCTGGCGCAAGCGCTCGATTACGGGTCGGGTCTTTGCACTCAGGGTTTCCAGGCGAGGAAATTCGCCAGCAGCCGCAGCCCCGCGACCTGGCTCTTCTCCGGGTGGAACTGTACTGCGAAAATGTTATCGCGCGCCACCGCGCAGGTAAAGCGTGCGCCGTAGTCGCAACAGGCGCTGGCGAGGCCCGGTGCGGCGTCGGCGTAATAACTGTGCACGAAGTAGAAGCGCGAGCCATCCTCGATGCCCGACCACATCGGGTGGCTGGATGCCTGGTGCACCTGGTTCCAGCCCATGTGCGGCACCTTGAGCCTTGCGCCCTGCGCGTCGCGCATCGCGTCCCGGCGAAAACGCTTCACCCTCCCGCGAAGAATGCCCAGCCCCGGGGTTTCGCCCTCCTCGCTCGACTCGAACAGCATCTGCAGGCCGATGCAGATGCCCAGGAACGGCACCGAGGCGGCGGCCTTCCGCACGGCCGGCTGCAGGCCACGCGCGTCCATTTCGCGCATGCAATCCGGCATCGCGCCCTGGCCTGGGAACACCACGCGATCGGCGGCGGCGACCGCGGCCGGGTCGGCGGTCACCAGCACCCGTGCCTGCGGGGCAACGTGCTCGATCGCCTTGGACACCGAGCGAAGGTTTCCCATGCCGTAGTCGATCACCGCGATCTTCAAGCGCGCCCCGCTCGATCCCGTCCGCGCCCGCAACGAACACGGCGGGCATGCGCCGGCCCGGCACATCGCCGCTGGCATGCCGGTGAAGGCGGCGGTAGAACTGCGGCTCGCATGTCCGGAGTGAATCTGTCGGGGGGGGAGATTTTCGTCGCCGGTAGCGGCGCCGCAGCGCTCCGGCGGGGCTGCGGCGCCCGCGCGCGGGTTCGGCTAGAGCATTCCCTTGGTGGAGGGCACGGCGCCCGGTGAGCGCGGGTCGATCGCCACCGCATCGCGGAGCGCGCGGGCAAACGCCTTGAAGACCGATTCGCACTGGTGATGCGCGTTGCCGCCGCGCAGATTGTCCACGTGCAGCGTCGCCTGGGCATGGTTCACGAAACCCTGGAAGAACTCGCGCACCAGGTCCACGTCGAACTCGCCCACCAGCGGGCGCACGTAATCCACGCGATAGTTGAGTCCGGGCCGGCCGGAAAAGTCGATCACCACGCGCGACAGCGCTTCGTCGAGGGGAATGCAGGCGTGGCCGAACCGCGCGATGCCCTTCCTGTCGCCCAGCGCCCCGGCGAACGCCTGGCCGAGGACGATCCCCACGTCCTCGACGGTGTGGTGCGCATCCACTTGCAGGTCGCCGCTGGCGGAGACATCCAGGTCCAGCATCCCGTGGCGCGCGACCTGTTCGAGCATGTGATCGAGAAAGGGCACCCCGGTCGAAATGCTGGCGCGCCCGGTCCCGTCCAGGTCGATGCGCGCGCTGATCTGGGTCTCGCGGGTGTCGCGGGCGATGGATGCGGATCGGGTGGACGTCATCGGGTTCTCACTCGCTGCCGGTGCGGGCAGCCTACACGAACCCCGCCCTGGCGGCAGGCGGTTGAGCCGCGAACGCCGTGGCGTGCGCACCCTTCAGCCGGCACGGACTTCGCAGAAGGCGGCGAGGAGCAGCGCGTTCTCGCTCGGCGTGCCCACGGTGAACCGCAGGCACTGGTCCAGAAGCGGGTGCGAGCCGTGCAGGTTGCGCACCAGCACGCCGCGCGCGAGCAGCCCCTGGAACGCCGCCTCCGCGTCCGGCACCCGCAGCAGCAGGAAGTTCGCCTCGCTCGGGAACACCTCCACCCCGGGCAGGCGCCGCAGCTCGGCGAACAGCCGTTCGCGCTCGACCCGGATGGCCGCCGCCTGCTCCTGCAGCACCTGTGCGTGTTCCAGGATCGCCTGCGCCACCGCCTGCGTGAGCACGCCGACGTTGTACGGCCCGCGCACCTTGTCGATTTCCCGAATCCAGTCGGACTGCGCCACCGCGTAACCCAGGCGCAGACCGGCTAGACCCAGCTTGGAGAGGGTGCGGAGCACCAGCAGATTGGGGTATTCCCGCAGCCGGGACATGAAGCTGCGCCCTGCGAACACGTGGTACGCCTCGTCCAGCACCACCAGCCCCGGCGCGGCCTCGATCACCCTGCACACCGCCGCTTCGTCGAACAGGTTCCCGGTCGGATTGTTCGGATAGGCGACGAAGACCACGCCCGGCCGGCGCTCCTGCATCGCCGCCAGCATGCTCTGTGCATCCAGCGAGAAGTCGGGGGCGAGCGGCACCCCGACGAACTCCGCCTTCGCCAGGATGGCGCTCATGCGGTACATGGCGAACGCGGGCGTGGGCGCCATCACCACGGCGCCGGGCCGCGCCACGGCGCTGATCACCATGGCGATGATCTCGTCGGAGCCGTTGCCCAGCAGGATGTCGAACCCCTGCGGAAGGTCCATGGTCCGGCGCAGCAGCGCCTTCAGTGCGGGCGCTTCCGGGTCGGGGTAGCGGTTGATCTGCGCGCCGGCCACCGCCCGGGCCAGCTCCTCGCGCAGCCATCCGGGCAGCCCGTAGGGATTTTCCATGGCATCGAGCTTCACCATGCCCTGCGCCGGATGCACCGTGTAGGCCGCGAGCGCGCGGATGTCCTCGCGAATGACGCTCTGCGGCGATGGACTTTCGGACCGCTTCATGACCGGTCGATGCGCATGCGCGCCGAGCGCTCATGCGCCGGCAGTCCTTCGTGATCGGCGAGCGTGGCCGCGATCGCGCCCAGCGCGCGCGCACCCTCCTTCGAGACCTCGATCAGGCTCGAGCGCTTCTGGAAATCGCAGACGCCCAGGGGCGAGGAGAAGCGCGCCGTTCCGGCGGTGGGCAGCACGTGGCTCGGACCAGCGCAGTAGTCGCCGAGTGCCTCCGACGCATGCCGCCCGAGGAACACCGCGCCGGCATGGCGTATGCGCTCGAGCCAGCGCCGCGGGTCGGCCACCGACAGTTCCAGGTGCTCGGGCGCGACGCGGTTCGCCACCTCGCAGGCCTCCTCGAGGTCGCGCACCCGGATGAGCGCGCCGCGCCGCGCGAGCGATTCGCGGATGATGTCCCGGCGCGGCATGGCCGGCAGCTGGCGCTCGATGCTGGCGGCCACCCGCTCGAGAAACGCCGCGTCGGGGGAAAGCAGGAGCGCCTGCGCCGCCTCGTCGTGCTCGGCCTGCGCGAACAGATCCATGGCGATCCAGTCCGGGTCGGTGCCGCCGTCGCAGATCACCATGATCTCCGAGGGCCCCGCCACCATGTCGATGCCCAACGTTCCGAACACCCGCCTCTTGGCCGCCGCGACGTAGGCGTTGCCGGGCCCGACGATCTTGTCTACCGCCGGAACGGTCCGGGTGCCATAGGCGAGCGCGGCGATCGCCTGCGCGCCCCCGACGGTGAACACCCGGTTCACGCCCGCGATCGCCGCGGCCGCGAGCACCAGCGGGGTGCGCTCGCCCCCGGGCGTGGGCACCGCCATGACGAGTTCCGGCACCCCGGCCACCCGGGCGGGAACGGCGTTCATCAGCACCGAGGACGGGTAGGCGGCGCGCCCTCCCGGTACGTAGATCCCCACCCGGTCCACAGGCGTGACCCGCTGCCCCAGCCGCGTGCCGTCCGCTTCGGTGTACTCCCAGGAGACCGCGAGCTGGCGCTCGTGGTAGCGTCGAATGCGCGCCGCCGCCTGCTCGAGCGCGGCGCGCGCGCCCGCATCCAACCCCGCGAGAGCCTCTGCGAGCGCCGCGCGCGGCAGCTCCAGGTCCTCGACGCGTGCCGCTTCGACGCGATCGAAGCGCCGCGTGTACTCCAGGAGCGCCGCGTCACCTCTGGTGCGCACCCCGGCGAGGATTTCGGCCACGGCCGACTCGACCCGTTCGTCGAACAATGCGTCGATGGCGGTGAGCGCCGCCAGGCGCTCGCCGAAATCCGGCTGCGCGGTGCACAGGCGTCTCACCTCAGGCATGGCTCGCGGCCGCGTGCGAGAAGGCGTCCAGCATCGGCTGCACCGCGGCGCGCTTGAGCTTGAGCGCCGCCTGGTTGACGATCAGCCGGGCGCTGATGGGGGTGATTTCTTCGACCACCCGCAGCCGGTTGGCCCGCAGCGTGTTGCCGCTCGAGACCAGGTCGACGATGGCGTCGGCGAGGCCCACCAGCGGCGCCAGCTCCATCGATCCGTAGAGCTTGATGAGATCCACGTGCACGCCCTTGGCGGCGAAATGCTCGCGCGCGGTCTGCATGTACTTGGTCGCCACCCGCAGGCGCGCACCCTTGCGCACGGCGTTCGCGTAATCGAAGTCCCGCGGCACCGCGACCGCCATGCGGCACACCGCGATCCCGAGGTCCAACGGCTGGTAGAGCCCCGCACCGCCGTGTTCGAGCAGCACGTCCTTGCCCGCCACCCCGAGGTCGGCGGCGCCGTACTGGACGTAGGTGGGCACGTCCGAGGCGCGCACGATCAGCACCCGCAACCCGGGGCTCGAGGTGCCGATGATCAGCCTGCGGGAATGCTCGGGATGTTCGAGCGGCCGCACACCGGCCTTCTCCAGCAGCGGCAGGGTCTCGTCGAAGATGCGTCCCTTGGACAGCGCGAGGGTGATCACGGATTCTGGCAAGGGGGCGTGGTGCGCCCCGGGAAAGCCGTTATCTTACCGCCTCGCGACCGCCTTCCATGCCGTAACCGCCCGCCGTGCGCAGATGGTGAAACCGCGCACGGCATGCGCGCGGCGGGCGCGCCCGGCCCCGGGATTTCTCAGCTTGATGCAAGAGGCGCGACAGCCCCTCCTGCATCCCCGCTGCCGGGGATGCAGGACGCGCGCTTCACCGTCGCGGACTGCGCGCTATCCTGGAGACGGGGTGGCGGCGCCATCGGCGCCGCGTTTCAGGCCGCTATGTCACGCGCCGGATGTCGGCGCCCAGGCGCGATAGCTTCTCCTCGATACGCTCGTAACCGCGGTCCAGGTGGTAGATGCGGTCGATGAGCGTCTCCCCCCTGCCCGCGAGGCCCGCGATCACCAGACTCGCGGAGGCCCGCAGGTCGGTCGCCATCACCGCGGCGCCCTGCAACGCGGGAACGCCGCGCACCACGGCGGTGTTGCCGGAGATCTCGATCTGCGCTCCGAGCCGGCGCATCTCCAGCGCATGCATGAAGCGGTTCTCGAACACCGTCTCCGTGATGACGCCGGTGCCCTCCGCGATCGCGTCCAGCGCCATGAACTGCGCCTGCATGTCCGTGGGAAAGGCGGGATAGGGCGCGGTGCGCAGGCTGACGCTCCTCGGACGAGCGTTCATGGCGAGCCTGATCTCACCCGGCGCCGTCGCCACCTCGGCACCGGACTCCCGCAGCTTGTCGATGACCGCCTCGAGGCTGCCCGCGTCGGCGCCGGTCAAGCGCAGCGTTCCGCGGGTCGCCGCGGCGGCGACCAGGAAGGTCCCGGTCTCGATACGATCCGGCATCACCTGGTGCGCGGTTCCAGACAGGACCTCGACGCCCTCGACGCTCACCACGGCCGTGCCGGCGCCGCCGACGCGAGCCCCCATCGCGTTGAGGCATCTCGCGAGGTCGGCGATCTCGGGTTCGCGCGCGGCGTTCTCTATCACGGTGGTGCCGCGCGCGAGGCAGGCCGCCATCATCAGGTTCTCGGTCCCGGTCACGGTCACCACGTCCATCACCAGGCGCGCGCCCCTGAGACCGCGCGCTGCGCGCGCCACGATGTAGCCCTCCTCGACCGCAATCTCGGCCCCCATCGCCTGCAGGCCCTTCAGATGCTGATCCACCGGGCGCGATCCGATCGCGCACCCGCCCGGCAGCGAGACGCGCGCCTCGCCGCGGCGCGCGAGCAGCGGCCCGAGCACCAGTATCGAGGCGCGCATGGTGCGCACCAGTTCGTACGGGGCCAGCGGCTCGGTAACGGTCGCGGCGCACAGATCGAGCGTGTGACCGCGCCTGCTCGAGGTGACTCCCATGCGCCCCAGGAGCGCCAGCAGCGTGGCCACGTCCCGGAGTTCGGGCACGTTCGCCAGGCGCAGCGTCTGCGGCGTGAGCAGGCACGCGCACATGAGCGGCAGGGCCGCGTTCTTGGCGCCCGATACCTGCAGTTCGCCCTTGAGGGACGCCCCACCCCGGATCAGCAGCTTGTCCACTACCCGGGCCGCCCCTGTTCGGTCCACTCCTCGGGCGTGAGCGTCCTCATCGACAGGGCGTGGATCTCCTCGCGCATGCGCTCGCCGAGCGCGGCGTAGACCCGCTGGTGGCGTTGAACGCGGTTGCAGCCGCGGAAGGCGGTGCTCACGATCAGCGCCTCGAAGTGATGGCCGTCGCCGGCCACCTGGAGTTCTTCGCATTCGAGGCCCGCGGCGATCAGGTTCCTCAGCTGCTCCGGTGTGGTCATCGGTGTGTGCTCCAGAAGGCGTTGTTGGCGATGCGCCGAGAGGTTCCCCCCTCGCGCTCCCGACTTCGAGGGAACCCGGCGGCACCCGCGGCCGGCGCTGTGTTCCGGCCGGCTTCATCTCGAAAGCCGATCCCGTAGGGGCGCGGCCGGGTAACCCTTAATCATCGACAATGCGACTGCACGCGCTCATGCAGGGCGAAGCGCTCGCCGAAGCGCGCGGAATCGGTCCCGCCGGCGCGTTCCAGCGCGCTCCTAGAAACGCAGCTTGTAGCCGCTCTTCAACATCGCCAGCGCGATGCCCGATACGATGCCCAGGCTGGCGAAGGCGACACCCATGCTGGCGAGCGGCGAGACGTCGGAGCGGCCGAAGAAACCGACGCGCAGCCCGTCGATCATGGAGAAGAACGGATTGAGGTGCGAGACATCCTGCCAGAACGGCGGCAGGGAGTGGATCGAGTAGAACACGCCCGAGAGGAAGGTCATGGGCATGATGAGGAAGTTCTGGAAGGCGGCGACCTGGTCGATCTTGTCGGCGGCCACGCCCGCGATCAGACCGAGCGCGCCCAGGAGTGCACTCGCGGCGAACGCGAAGCCCAGGATCCAGGCGGGATGCCGCAACGGCAGATCGACGAAGATCCACGCTGCCGCGAGCACGCCCAGGCCCACGGCCGCACCGCGGACCACGGCTGCAAGCACGTAGCCGGCGAAGAACTCCCAGTAGGTGAGCGGCGGCAGTAGCACGAACACGATGTTCCCGGTGATCTTGGACTGGATGAGCGAGGAGGAGCTGTTGGCGAATGCGTTCTGGAGCATCGACATCATCACCAGGCCCGGCACGAGGAACGCGCTGTAGGCAACCTCGTCGTATACCCGCATGCGCCCCTCCAGCAGGTACGAGAAGACCAGCAGGTACAGCAGCGAGGTGAGCACCGGGGCCGCCACCGTCTGGGTCAGGACCTTGCGGAAGCGCAGCACCTCCTTGTAGAACAACGTCCGGAACCCGATCACGCAGCCCCCGCGACGGCGGCTTCGGGACGCCTCATGATCTCCAGGAAAACGTCCTCGAGATCCGGCTGCTCGAGTTCCATGTCCTCGATGACGCACCCGGCCGAACGCAGCGCCGTGAGCGTGGGCTCCACCTCGGCATACTCGCGCAGCCGCAGCAGGTGCTCGCCGCCGCCGCGCCCGTGGTCGCGCGCCGCGAGTTCGGCAGGCAGCCGCCCCGAGAGCCTCAGACGCAGGTTGAGGCTGTGGGGCTTGCGCACCAGGTTGGCGCGGGTGTCCAGAGCCACCACCCGCCCCAGTTTGAGCATGGCGATACGCCCGCAGAGCGCCTCGGCCTCCTCCAGGTAATGCGTGGTCAGCACGACCGTATGGCCGTCCCCGTTCAGCCGGCGGATGAACTCCCACAGCGCCTGGCGCAGTTCCACGTCCACCCCGGCGGTGGGTTCGTCCAGCACGATCACCGGCGGCTTGTGGACCAGGGCCTGCGCGACAAGCACCCGCCGCTTCATACCGCCGGAGAGCAAGCGCATGTTCACGTTCGCCTTCGAACCGAGATCGAGCGCCTCCATGATCTCCTCGATCCAGGCTTCGTTGCCACGCATCCCGAAGTACCCGGATTGAATACGCAGCGTCTCGCGAACCGTGAAGAACGGGTCGAACACGAGTTCCTGCGGAACCACGCCCAGCGCGCGCCGCGCTTGCCGGTAGTCGGCCCTGATGTCGTACCCCATGACGCGCGCCTGGCCGCGGTCTGCGCGCGCCAAGCCGGCCAGGATGCTGATGAGCGTGGTCTTGCCCGCGCCGTTGGGACCGAGCAGCGCGAAGAATTCGCCCTGCCCGATCTCCAGCGACACATCCTCCAGCGCCTGGAGCGTGCCGAAGCGCTTGGATATGCCGCGAACCTCGATGGCCGCAACCAAGGTGTCACTCCGCGCCGGTCGCCGCCCGCGGTGGCACCGGCGCCGCTGCTGCCCCCGGCACTCGCCCCGGGCCTGCGCTCGGCGTATTCCTGTCTGTCCTGGTCACGGGCGGGCGTCGGGCGCCGGAGCCGCCGGAGGGCGGATTCAGAGCAGCTCGGACACGCCGTACAGGCGCGCGAGATTCTGCATCGCCCGGGGCAGGTTCTCCAGGCGAAGGTTCAACCCGCTGCCGGCCGCCTGGCGCTTCCACTCGAGGGCCAGGGCCACCGCCGAGGAATCCACGTCGGTGACCCGCCCGAAATCCGCCTGACTCACCCCTGCGCTGAAGTGTTCGCCGGCGCCTGCGACCAGGTCGGGCACCGTGTGCATCGTGAGCGGTCCTTCGACCAGCAGGCGCTCGCCTTCGCGGCGGATCACGTCTTGCTCTTTGCTTCCAGCTGGCGGTTCTTCGCGGCCAGCACCTTGATCAGCCCGTCGATGCCCACCTCGCGGACCTGGCTGGTGAACTCGTCGCGATAGGTGCTCACCAGGCTCACGCCGCCGACCTTGATGTCGTACACCTTCCACCCGGCGTCGGTTTTTTCCATCTCGTAGTCCAGGCCAAGCGGCTGCGAGCCGCGCTGCCTGATTTCCGACCTCACGGTGACGTCGGTGTCCCCGGGCCTCGCGCGCAGCGGCTTGATCGCGACCTCCTGGTCGCGGTAGAGCGCCAGCGCCGAGGAATAGGTCCGGACCAGCAGCGTGCGGAACTGCTCCACCAGCTGCTTTTGCTGCTCCGGGGTCGCGCGCCGCCAGTTGACGGCGACCGCGATCTGGGTCATGCGCGTGAAATTGAAATGCGGCAGCACACGCTCTTCCACCAGGCGGACGATCCTGCGCATGTCACCCGACTGGATGGCCTTGTCCTCTTTGACCACCCCGATCACCTCGGTGGTGATCTTCATCACCAGCTGATCCGGGGCCCGGTTCTGCGACTGGGCAAGCGCCACCGGCGCGAACAGCAACAGCAGCCAGGCCATCAGCGACCTCATGGCCGGTCCGCCTCGGCGACCGCCCCCCGTGCGTCTCCCGCACCGGCCGACGCGTCTCGCGCACCGGCCGGCGCGTCGCCGGGGCGCTCGGCGTCTGCCCGGTCGCCGGCGCGCGCGCGCGCGAGCGCGCCGGGCTGCGCCGAGGCACCCCGCTGCCGTTCCTCGGGCGGATTGCCGTCGTAGACCAGGCTGCGCCGGCGCTGCAGGTAGGCATTGCGCACGAACCGGTACTTGTCCAGCGCCGCCTCCTCCAGCAGCCGGCTCTCGTCGAGAAGGCCGGCGCGCATGCTGGCGGTGCGCAGCGCGATGGAGGCATTCCGAGTAGGCACGTGGCCCATGTTCACGACCGGGTCGACGCTCAGGTCCGCGACCAGGCCGATGCCGTCGCGCAGGCTGCTCGAGCCGAAGAACGGCAGCACCAGGTAGGCCCCGCTGCCGATGCCCCAGCGCCCGAGCGTCTGACCGAAATCCTCGTTGTGCTTAGGCAGCTTGAAGTC
>JADLDQ010000328.1 GCA_020846575.1 Burkholderiales bacterium | reverse complement strand
TGGAAATCCGTCAAGCGGGGGAGTTGCGAACCGACGAGCGGTCGGAACGGTGGATGTCCTTCACCGCAACCCACCGGGCATCGCCTCCCGGATGCGGATTCGTCTGGAACGCGCGCGTCCGGCTCGCGCCGCTCATTCACCTGCGCGTGCTGGATTCACACTGGTGCAGGGTCAGGGATCAGGCCAGGTGATCGTCCAGTCCACGCTGAAGGCTGCCGAGGACACGGGCACGGCCCAGATGAATTCGGGAGCCCTGTGCGTATTCCGGACCAACGTGACCGGTGCTTCCGGAGGACCGTGACCGATTGCGGGTCGAGCCCGGAATGCTCGGTCACACTCCGGAATGGTGTTCCGGGTCAGCGCTGGATTTCAACTGTGGCGGGTGTCAGTGGCTTCCTGGTCGGGGAGCCGTCAAACACCGATCTCCCGGGACTCCCCCCGGCTGCGGAATGCAGCGCGACAAGGCGACTCGAATTCCTGATCCGACGGTTCAGACCGGCGCCGCCGCCTCCACCTGCACGCCCTTCCCCAGATACGCCCCCGCCGCCTCAAGCCGCGCCTGCAGCTGCGGCACATCCACCGCGCGCGGCGCCACACCCGCCGAGAGCGCCATGTCCGCCGCGACGCCCGCCGCCTGCCCCATGACGAAGCATGGCCCCGACACCCGCGCCGAGGACTGCCCGTCGTGGTTCATCGAGGCGCAGCGGCCCGCGACGAGCAGGTTGTCCACGCCCAGCGGCACGATCATCCGGTACGGGAGCTGGTTGTAGCCGCGCGGCCGCCGCTGCCACACGAGCTTCACCTCGCCCGAGATGTGCGCCTCCACCGGCCAGCCGTTCACGCCGATCGCGTCCTCGAAATCCACGCAGTCGAGGATGTCGGCCTCGGTGAGCACGTATTCGCCGGTCACGCGCCGCGTCTCGCGGATGCCGATCTGAGGGGCGATCTCGGTGATGAAGGCGTTCTCGAATCCCGGCGTGGATTCGCGGATGAACTCGAACACGTCCCAGCACTGCCGCCGCCCCTCGATCTCCCCGGCGGAGAGCTGCCAGGCGTCCAGGCCGCTCGCGGCGCTGCCGTCCGGGTTCTTGATCTGGGTGAGGTTGGCGCGCCACTCCACCGGGTTCTTCTGCGGCCGCACGATCGGCTGGCGGCGCGGGAATCTGCGCCCGGCGCGCTCGGCCTCCTCCATCAACCTGGGGATCGACTCCCAGGCGCGCCCGGCCTTGTGCGGATCCACGCCGCTGATGCGGAACATGGTGGTCGGATACAGCATGTTGCCCATGCCGTCGCCCAGCTCGTAGGGCGCGCCCGCCCAGGCCGCGAGGTCGCCGTCGCCCGAGCCGTCGATGAAGACGCGACCGCGGATCGCGCGCCGGCCGGATTTGGTCTCGACGATCACCGCCTCGCTCTCCCGCGGGCCGCGCATCACGGCCCCGACCGCGAAGGCGTGGAACAGCAGCCTCGCCCCCGCGCCCACGATCAGCTCGTCGGCCGCGATCTTGTAGGCCGAGATGTCGTAGGCCTGCGCCTGGATGCGATCGGCGAGCGACAGGTGCGGCGCGTTGAGCGCCCCCATGCTCTGCAGCCGCTCGAGCAGCTCGCCGGCGATGCCGTGGATCACCCGCCGGTGCACGCCGTGCACGCGGGCGTGCAGCCCGCAGAAGGTGGACAGACCCGCCGCCGTGCCCGCACCGCCGAGAAAACCGTAGCGCTCGACGCAAAGCGTCGAGCGCCCGGTGCGCCCCGCCGCGATGGCGGCGGCGATACCGGCCGGTCCGCCACCGACCACGACCACGTCGTATTCGCCCAGCACCGGGGTGGCACGGGCTTGTTCGAGAATGGTTCGATCATTCTGGCTCATGGTGCCTTCCTCGACTGTTCTGTTACCTGGATCATTGGCCCAAGGATGCGCTCGGACCTTGCGCAGCAGGCACACCGCGATGCGGGTCACGCGCGCATGCGGTCGCATCGGACATCAGCGGTCCCGGATCCGGGAGCAGCAAAGCGACCCTGCGCGGCACCCTGGTGACCACGATGCCGCGCCCCATCCCTACACCTTCTTCAGCAGCACCGCCCCCTTCGACAGCGGCTGCACGTTGCGCTCATAGATCGACAGCCAGCCGCGCTCCTCGATGGCCGGCACCCGGTCAGGCTGCGCCCGGCGCGCGGCCAGCACCGCTTCGGGCACTTCCAGGTTCACCACGCGCCGCTGCACGTCGATGGTGACCGTATCCCCGTTCTCCACCAGCCCGAACGGCCCGCCGTAGGCCGCCTCGGGCGACACCTCGCCCACGATCAAGCCCCGGTTCACCAGCCCCGACATCTGGCCGTCGGTCACCACCGCCACGCTGTCCAGCAGCCCGGCGCCGTCCAGCCCGAAGATGAGCGCGGAGGTCATGGCCATGCCCGGGCTGCCGCGCAGACCCAGGCCGTTCATCACCACCACGTGTCCGGCCCGGATCTCGCCGCGGGCCAGGCCCGCGATCGCCTCCTCGCGCGAGTGGTAGATGATCGCAGGGCCCGAGAAGCGCGTCATGCGCTCGCCCTCGCCACCCAGGCGCACGATGGCGCCCTCGGGCGCGAGGTTGCCGCGCATGATCACGATCGAGGCTCGCCGCGAGAGCGGCCGCTCCAGCGGCCGTACCACTTCGGGGTCGGCCACCGCCGCCCCGCGCAGATCCTCGCCCAGGGTCCTGCCGGTCACCGTGCGCACCGACAGATCGAGAGTGCGCTCCAACTGCTTCATCACCGCGCGCGCCCCGCCCGCAGCCTCCAGATCCTCGATCAGCCGCTCGCCGTTGGGGCGGATCGCCGCGAGCAGCGGCACCTCGGCCGACAGGCGCTCGAAAAGGGCATACACGTCCACGTCGCACCCCGCCTCGACCGCGATCGCCTGCAGGTGCTTCACCACGTTGATGGAGGATGAAAGCGCGAGGGACACGCGCGTCGCGTTGGCGAAGGCGCCCGCGCTGAGGATGTGCCGCGGCTTCAGGTCCTCCCAGACCATCTGCACGATGCGCTCCCCCGCGCGGCGCACGTCCTCGAACATCTTCGGGCTGTTGGCCGCGACCGGCGCCGCGCCCGGCAGGCACATCCCCAGCGCCTCGCAGGCGATGTGCATCGAATTGGCGGTGCCCATGCCGGCGCACACGCCCGGCCCCAGCACCGCGTTCTCGGTCATGCCCACCAAGTCCTCCATGCTCACCTGGCCGCTGGCAACATAGCTCGACTTGAGGAACACCTCTTCGAGATCGACGTGCTCGCCCTTCCAGCGGCCGCTCGCCTGGTAGCCGCAGGGCACCACCAGCGCCGGCAGGTCGAGCCGCCCGGCCGCCATCAGCTGGCCCGGCGTGGTCTTGTCGCAGGAAGCAAGGCACAGCATCCCGTCCAGCAGCGCGCCCTCGACCGCGACCTCGATATCGTTCACGATCAGATCGCGCGCGGCGAGGATGTAGCGGCCGCCGCGCCCGGAGCTGGTGATGAAATCGGAGGGTGCCGCGGTGCGGATCTCGAAGGGCAGGCCCCCGGCGGCTCGGATCGCCTCCTTCACCTTCGCCGCCACGCCGTCCAGGTGAGTGAAGCAAGTCGCCAGCTCCGAGGAGCTGTTCACCACCGCGATCTTGGGCTTGTCCATGTCCGCATCGGTGAGGCCGAGCGAACGCCACTGGGCGCGGCGCGCGGCCCAGCGCGGGGTGCCGGGTTCGAAGTTGCTGCGCAGTTTCCTGGGCACGGATGACTCCGGGTCTTGAAACGCGGGCATCATGATACCCTCGCCTGTGGCCCCGAGCGACCGTGCGCCGCCTCAGGCAGCCGCGAGGGCCGGTTTCACTTCCCGGGCGAACAGCTCCACCGAGCGCATCGACTCGGCGAGCGAGAGATCGCCGAACGCGAACCGGCACACGAAGTAGTTGAGCCCCGCCGCCTCGATTTCCTCGGCGATCGCCCGGCGGGCGGTTTGCGGCGAGCCGGCGATCACGACTCGGGATGCGAGCAGCTCGTCGAACTCGCCGTGATAGGCGGTGTTGCGCGGCCTGGCGCCGAACTTCACCCACAGGTTCATGTAGCTCTCGTACCAGCGCGCGTAGGCGCGGCGGCCGGTGGCGATCGCCTCGGCGTCGGTATCGGCGATCACCACGTGGCGCGCCGCGCCCAGGTGCGGAATGTCGGATGCCGCGTTGCCCGCCTTCGCCCATTCCTCCCGGTACAGGTCGGTGATCGCGCGCGACTGCCGCCCGTCCACGTTGGTGACCATGTGCACCCGGTTGGCCGCCGCCCACGGCGAAGCCGCCGGCACTCCGGCTCCGTACCACAGCGGCGGGTGCGGCCGCTGCAGCGGCCGCAGCATGACCGGCACCTCGCGCAATCGGAAGAACTCCCCTTCGTGGCTCACCGCGTCCGAGGTGAGCGCCTTCATCAGAATCTGGAACACCTCGAAGTACATCGGCTGGCCGCGCTCGACCTCGCCGCCGAAGAATCCCACCTCGAAGGGCGAGACGCCGCGCCCCACGCCCAGGAGGAAGCGCCCGCCGCTCATGTGGTCGAGCATGCAGATCTCCTCGGCGAGGCGCAGCGGATGATAGAGATTGAGGGTGTAGACCAGCGGGCCGAAGCGGATGCGCCGGGTGCGCTGCGCCACCGCGGCGTGGAACACGCTGGGCGAGGGCGACATGCCGAGCGGGGTCCCGTGGTGCTCGGCGGTGTGGTAGGCGTACAGCCCGAAGCGCTCGCAGGCTTCGACCAGCCGCAGCCGGTCCTCGTAGAACTCGCCGAGCGGCCTGCCGCTCGCGTCCAGGTGATCGAAGACGCCGAATTCCATGCGGGTTTCCTTGTGCGGATGGCGGAGTTGGCGCCGCAGAGCGCAGGCCGCCTCGCCGCGGCATGCCGGCGCCTCGACAGGGCGGGGCGCGCGGAGTTTAGCTCCGCCGGCGGCGATTCGTGCTAAATAGCCCGCATGCCGGAACCCCTGGATGCGATCGTGATCGGCGGCGGTCACAACGGCCTGGTGGCCGCCGCCTACCTCGCGCGCGCCGGGCGGCGGGTGCTGGTGCTGGAGCGGCGCGAGCGCGTGGGCGGCGCGGCCGTCACCGAGGAGGTGTTCCCGGGATTCCGCTTCTCGGTCTACTCCTACGTGGTGAGCCTGCTGCGCCCGGAGATCATCCGTGATCTGGAGCTCGCGCGCCACGGCCTGCACATCCTGCCGCTCGCGAGCACGCTCACGCCGCTGCCCGACGGGGACTACCTGGCGCAGTGGAGCGATCACGACCAGAACCGCCGGGAACTCGCGCGTCACTCGCCGCGCGACGCCGAGGCCTACGACGAGTTCGGGATGCTCATGCAGCAGATGGCGCGCGCGGTGAAGCCGCTGCTCTCGATCGAGCCGCCCGACCCGGCCTCGCTCGACCCGCGCGACTGGGCCGGGTTCGCCACGCTCGCCCGGCAGATGCGCAGTCTCGGCGCCAGGCGCTTGCACGCGCTCCACAAGCTGCTCACCCTGAGCGCCGCCGACTACCTCGACGAGTGGTTCGAGTGCGAGGCGCTGAAGGCGACCAAGTCGGCGAGCGGCATCATCGGCACCTTCCTCGGTCCGCGCTCGCCCGGCACCGCCTACGTGCTGCTGCACCACTACATGGGCGAGATCGACGGCGTGTTCCGCGCCTGGGGCTTTGCCAGGGGGGGCAACGGCTCGGTGAGCGCCGCGCTGGCGGCCGCGGCGCAGGCCGCGGGGGCGCAGATCCGCACCGGCGCCGCGGTCGAGCGGGTGCGTCTGGCGGG
>JADLDQ010000327.1 GCA_020846575.1 Burkholderiales bacterium | reverse complement strand
TCGCAAAAAAATACCCGGCACAGGCCGGGGCTGTCAGTCGCCGGGATTCTATGGCAATCGGACCCACCCGGGACGGCAGGCATGCCGTCCTCGGACGCATGGGGCCGCCGGGCGACGCGGCTCGCGGCGGGACCTCGCGTTCGCTCACGCTCGTCGCTCACGCTCGTCGCTCACGCTCGTCGCTCACGCTGTAAAGGCGAGCGCTGCGTCGCCGGACACGCGCGCCCGGCTCCCTGGAGCGCCGGCGCACGCTGCGACTCAGGTGCGGCGCCAAGTCGTGCCCTGCGGGCCGTCCTCGAGCACGATGCCCTGGCGGGCGAGCTCGGCGCGAATCGCATCCGCGCGTGCGAAGTCCCGCGCCTTGCGAGCCGCGAGGCGCTCGGCGATCAGGCCGGAGATATCCGCTTCGGACAGCGCCGCCTCGGACAGCGCCGGCTGCGCACTGGGCGCGCCTTGCAGGAAGGCATCGCTGTCGCGCTGGAGCAGCCCGAGCAGGCGTGCGAGCGCACGCAGCCGGGATGCGAGCTGCGGCGAGCGGGTGCGATTCGTCTCGGTGGCCAGGTCGAACAGGACGGCGATCGCTTCCGGGGTATTGAAGTCGTCGTCCATCGCGTCGCGGAAGCGCGAGGCGTGCGGTTCATCCCAGTCGGGCGCGGCGGCATCCGGGGCGTGGCCCCTGAGCGCGGTGTACAGCCGGGTGAGTCCCTGGCGTGCCTCTTCCAGGTTGCGCTCGGAATAGTTCACCGGGCTGCGGTAGTGGGCGCGGATGATGAAGAATCGCAGCACCTCTGGGTCGTAGCGGCCGAGCACCTCGCGCACGGTGAAGAAGTTGCCCAGGGATTTCGACATCTTCTCGTCGTCGATGCGAACGAAGCCGTTGTGCATCCAGAGATTCACGAACCGGGCGCAGCCGGGTCCCATCGCGCCCTCGGACTGCGCGATCTCGTTTTCGTGGTGCGGGAACTGCAGGTCCTGGCCGCCGCCGTGGATGTCGAAGTGCTGGCCGAGGAGCTGCGAAGACATCGCCGAGCATTCGATATGCCATCCCGGGCGGCCGCTGCCCCAGGGAGACTGCCAGAAGGGCTCGCCCTCCTTGGCGCGCTTCCAGAGAACGAAATCGAGCGGATCCTGCTTGCTCGCATCCACCTCGACGCGTTCGCCGGCTCGCAGGTCTTCCAGCGACTTGCCCGAGAGCTTCCCGTAGCCGGGGAAGCGCCGGACCGCGAAGTTCACGTCTCCGTTCGCCGAGCGGTATGCGAGCCCGTTCGCTTCCAGCCGCCCGATCAGCGACTGCATCGGTTCGATGAAGCGAGTGGCGCGCGGCTCGAAGTCTGGTTTTTCCACGCCGAGGGCCGCCGCGTCCTCATCCATGTAACGGATAAAGCGTTCGGTGAGCGCTCCGACCGACTCGCCGTTTTCGGCCGCGCGCCGGATGATCTTGTCGTCGATATCGGTGATGTTGCGCACGTAGGTGAGCTGGTAGCCGTTTGCGCGCAGCCAGCGCTGCACCACGTCGAACACGACCATCACCCTCGCATGACCGACGTGGCAGTAGTCGTAGACCGTCATGCCGCACACGTACATCCCCACTCGCGGGGGCGCGAGCGGAGCGAAGCTCTCCTTGGCGCGCGTGAGCGAGTTGTAGATCTTCAGCATGGCCGGCTGGTCTCGGTCCTGTGGGAGATGGCAGCCTGCGTCGCGGCGCGCGCGGGTCTGGCGGGCGGCCGCGGTTCCCGGCGCCTTCCAGGTCGCGCGCAAGGAACCGCGAAAGTGCGGAAGGAATACAGCAAAAACTCTTGATTTATTGTGGGCTTTGCCGACTTGTTGCTAGAATCCGGCGAGCCCCGTCAGGGAAGTCAGGGAACGTAGGAACGCGGCGAATCCTAGCACAATGGCACGCTACTCGAAGCTTTTCGCGGCGCTGGCGCTTTCGGGATTGACTGCGGTATTCGCCCTGGTATCGACGGCCAGCGCCGACGAACTCCAGGACATCGGCAAGCTGTTGCGCGCCGGCCAGCACGCGCAGGCGCTGGAGCGCGTCAACCGCTATCTCGCCAGCAGGCCCGGGGATGCGCAGGGGCGCTTCCTGCGCGGTCTGGTCCTGGCCGAGCAGAACAGGACCAGCGAGGCGATCGACGCGTTCACGCGGCTCACGCAGGATTACCCCGATCTACCCGAACCCTACAACAACCTCGCGGTGCTCTTTGCCGCGCAGGGACAGTACGAGCGGGCGCGGCAGGCGCTGGAACAGTCGATCCGTACTCACCCCTCGTACGCGACCGCCTACGAGAACCTGGGCGACGTCTACGCGAAGCTCGCCAGCCAGGCTTACGACAAGGCCCTGCAGTTGGATTCCGCCAACACCAATGCGCAGACCAAGCTCGCCTTGCTGCGCGACCTGACCGCGGGACCTCGTGGCGCAGCCGCAAAGGCGGCGCCGGTGCGGGCGCAGGAGCGCAGCGGGTCCGCCCCCGCCGTGCTCGCACAGGCGCCGGCGAAACCCGCTGCCGCCGCGCAGGCAAGCGCGGGCGCCACGCTCGATGCGAAGGCGGCCGCGAAGGCAGAGGCGACGGCGGCCGCGAAGGTACAGGCGAGGGCGCCCGAGCCGGCGGTTCCGAAGGCGCCGGAATCCGCCACGCGCGCCGGCCAGCCCGCCCCGAAAGCCCGGGGATCCGATGCCGGCGAAACGCAGAGCGAAGCGGTGGTGCGCACGGTGAACGAGTGGGTGCGAGCCTGGGAATCGAGGGACGTGAATGCCTACCTGGCGTTCTACGCGAAGGATTTCAAACCCCAGGCAGGCGAGTCGCGCGCCGACTGGGAGGCGGGTCGCCGCAAGCGGATTCTCGCACCCAAGGAGATCGCGATTTCCGCGGACAGGTACAAGGTCAGTTTCAGCGGCGAGAACTCGGCGAGCGTGAGCTTCCGCCAGAACTACCGTTCCGAACTCGTGAAAAGCGTCAACACCAAGACCCTGGTGCTGGCGCGCAGAGACGGAATATGGCTCATTCAACAGGAAAAGGCAGGTCCTTGATGGGGCGCGCGCCACTGGCACTCGGCCTCGCCGTCATTGCGGCGCTCACCCTGGGGGGGCCGGGGTCCTCCACGGCCCGTATCTCACCGGGCCGCACCCAGAAGGAGACCGCCGAGGTGATGCTGCAAAAAGCGGTGGCCGAGATGGGGAGCAAGAAATTCGACGCCACGCTGGGCGAGATCGATTCCCTGATCCGCGCTCAGCCCAACTTCCGCCTCGCGCACCTCGTCCGGGGAGACCTCCTGATGGCCCGGGTGCGCCCGCTGGAGAAGATCGGCGCGGGGGCCAGGGCTCCGGTGCAGCGGCTCTCCGATCTGCGCGACGAAGCCGCGGCGCGGCTGCGGGCGGCCCGCGAGCGCCCGCCGCAGGGCCGCATCCCCAAGTACTTGCTGCAGATGCCGTCCGAGGCGCGATACGCGATCGTGGTGGATACCAGCCGCTCGCGCCTGTATCTGTACCGCAACGACGGCGGCTTGCCCAGGCTGGCGGGCGATTACTACGTGAGCTCCGGCAAGGCGGGCGCGGTCAAGACGCGCGAAGGCGATCAGAAGACGCCCATCGGGGTCTACCACGTGGTATCCAGCCTGCCGCGCCAGAAACTGCTCGATCTCTACGGTGCCGGCGCGTTCCCCATCAACTACCCGAACGAGTGGGACCGGCGCATGGGTCGAAACGGGTACGGCATCTGGCTGCACGGGACGCCGTCGGATACCTACAGCCGCCCGCCGCGCGCGAGCGACGGCTGCGTGGTGCTGACCAACGCGGACCTGGAGGCGCTCGCCCCGAACTTTCAGGTCGGACTCACGCCGGTGATCATCAGCGAGAACGTCGACTGGATCTCCGACGAGGAATGGCGCTCGGACAGGAAGGAGTTCATCGACGCGTTCGAGCGCTGGAGGTTGGATTGGGAGAGTCGCGATACCGAGCGTTACCTGTCGCACTATTCGCACAGGTTCGCCACGAAGAAGGAAGATCTCGCGCAGTGGCGGCGCAGCAAGCAGCGCGTCAACGTCTCCAGGGCCTGGATCAAGGTGGGTGTCTCGGACCTGTCCGTTTTCCGCGACCCGGGCAGCGAGAACATGATGGTGGTCGAGTTCCAGCAGGACTACCGCTCCAGCGCCCTTGCCAATGTGATGAAGAAGCGCCAGTACTGGTTGCGCGAGGGCGGGCGCTGGCGCATCGTCTACGAAGGTGCCGCCTGAACGACGCCCTGGCGGCGCCGGCGCCCTACCCGCGCTTGGCTGCGGCCCGCCGCGACAGGGGCACGACGACAAGACTTGCAGACTCCAGAGGTGGCAGATGATCAAACTCTTCGCAGGACTGTTGGCGCTGGGCCTTGCGGGCGCGGCGCTCGCCCAGAACCCCCAGGTGGAACTGCGCACCAGCCGCGGGGCCGTCCTCATCGAGCTGTACCCGGACAAGGCGCCCCGCACGGTGGCGAACTTCCTGCAGTATGTGAAGTCGGGGTTCTACGACGGCACGGTGTTCCACCGTGTGATCGACGGCTTCATGATACAGGGTGGTGGGTTCGAACCGGACATGAAGCAGAAGGCCACGCGCGAGCCGATCCAGAACGAAGCGTCGAACCGCCTTCCGAACATCACCGGATCGATCGCGATGGCGCGCACCTCGGATCCGAACTCGGCGAGCGCCCAGTTCTTCATCAACCTGAGAAGCAACACCTTCCTGAATTTCAAGGAGCCCACGCCGCAAGGGTACGGCTACGCGGTGTTCGGGCAGGTGGTGCGCGGGATGGAAGTGGTCAACGAGATCGCGAAGGTTCGCACCGGGCCGCGCGGCCCCCATGGCGACGTGCCGCTGGAGCCGGTCGTCATCCAGTCGGCGGCGGTGCTCCAGCCTGCGAAGGGGAAAGGCAAGTGATCAGACTGCATACCAGCCTCGGCGTCATCGACCTCGAACTCGAAGCGGGGAAGGCGCCCGAGACAGTGCGCAATTTCATCGCGTATGTCCAGAGCGGCCACTACGCGAACACCGTGTTCCACCGCGTGATCGACGGCTTCATGATCCAGGGCGGCGGGTTCGAGCCCGGCATGACGCAGAAACCCACGGGAGCGCCGGTGCGCAACGAAGCCGACAACGGGTTGAGGAACACGCGTTACTCGGTCGCCATGGCGCGGACCTCCGACCCGCACTCGGCCACCGCGCAGTTCTTCATCAACGTCAGCGACAACGCCTTTCTCGACCACACCGCGCCGAGCGCGCAGGGCTGGGGCTACTGCGTATTCGGGCGCGTGGTGTCCGGGCAGGACGTGGTGGACCGCATCCAGTCGGTCGGCACCGGCAAGCGCGGCTTCCATTCCGACGTGCCGCTCGACGACGTGGTTATCGAACGCGCCGAAGTGCTCTGAGTCGAACCGCCCCGCCGCCGCGCGGCGCAGGCAGGGCGCGCGGCGAGCGCACCGGCTCGAGGGGGCGGTCATCGCGACCTACTTCGTTTCCGACCTCCACCTGTCCCGGCTGCGGCCCGCGGCGGCGGCCGTTTTCCAGGCGTTCCTGTCCGGGCGCCCCGGGCGGGGCGATTCGCTCTACATCCTCGGGGACCTGTTCGATTACTGGGCGGGCGACGACGATGTCGAGGACGCCTTCAACCGGGAGATCGTCGCGGGCCTCGCGCGCTGCGGCGAGCGCGGGGTGCACACCTTCTTCCTGCGGGGCAACCGGGACTTCCTGGCGGGCGAGGGGCTCGCCCGCGCGGCCCGCCTCGAGCTGCTGCCGGAGCACGCGCTGGTGCAGGTGTGCGGGCGCAGGACTCTGCTCACCCACGGCGACGAGTTGTGCACCGAGGACCTGGCCTACCAGGCGTTCCGCCGCCGCGTCCGCGATCCGGACTGGATGCGCGCCTTCCTCGCCCGCCCGCTCGCGCAGCGCCGCGCCGAGATCGAATCGCTGCGCTCGCAAAGCGAGGCGCACAAGCGCGGCAAGTCGGCGCTGATGATGGACGTGAGTCTCGCCGCAGTGGTCGAGGTGCTGCGGCGCTACGGCCTGCCGCGCCTGATCCACGGCCATACCCACCGGCAGGGAAGGCACGAGATGCTGGTGGACGGGGCGGCCTGCGAGCGCTGGGTGCTGCCCGACTGGTACTCGGGCGGCGAAGTCCTGGTCGGGGACGACGGCGGGCTGCGCTGGGAGCGACTGCCCTGGTCCGGGTGAGTGCGCGAGGCGCCGCGGGGTGTCCCGTGCGGGCTCAGCGCTCGAGGCCGCGCGCCAGGTCTTCGCGGATGTCCTTGAAGGATTCGAGTCCCACTGCGACCCGGACCAGGCCGTCACCGATCCCGGCCCGCGCGCGCGCCTCGGGCGTGAGGCGCCCGTGGGTGGTGGACGCCGGATGCGTGATGGTGGACTTGGTGTCGCCCAGGTTCGCCGTGATCGAAATCATGCGCGTCGAATCGATCAGGCGCCATGCCGCTTCCTTGCCGCCTTGCACGTCGAACGATACGATCGCACCGCCCAGGCGCTGCTGCCGCATCGCGAGCACGTGCTGGGGGTGCGACTCGAGCGCCGGGTAGTAGACGCGGCTCACCCGGGGGTGCGCCTGGAGCCAGCGGGCCAGCTCCAGCGCCAGCGCCGACTGCGCTTCCATGCGGATGCGCAGCGTGTCCAGTCCTTTCAGTACGATCCAGGCGTTGAACGGCGAGAGCGTCGGCCCGGCGCTGCGCAGGAAGGCGCTCACCTGGTCGGTGAACGCCTTGGCGCCGAGCACCGCGCCGCCGAGCACGCGCCCGTGGCCGTCGAGATACTTGGTCGCCGAATGGATGACGATGTCCGCGCCGAGCGCCAGCGGCTGCTGCAGGGCCGGCGAACACAAGCAGTTGTCCACCGCCAGCTGCGCGCCGGCGCGCCTCGCCACCCCGGCGAGAGCCGCGATGTCGAAGATCTCGCACAGCGGGTTGGAAGGGCTCTCGACGAACAGCAGCCGCGTCGTGGGCTTCGCGGCCCGCTCCCACGCGAGCGGTTCCGGGCTGTCGACGAAGGTGGTCTCGACGCCGAACTTGCCCAGCGTTCCGGTGAACAGCTGGATGGTCGCCCCGAAAACGCCGGACGCGCACAGCACGTGATCGCCCGCCTTGAGCAGCGTCATCGCGGTGGCGAGGATCGCCGCCATTCCCGAGGCGGTGGCGGCGCAGCCCTCGGCGCCCTCCAGTGCGGCCAGGCGGTCCTGGAACATCGACACCGTCGGGTTGGTGTAGCGCGAATAGACCATGCCCGGCTCGGCGTTCGAGAACCGGGCTGCCGCTTGCGCGGCGCTGGCGAACACGAAGCTGGAGGTGAGGAACAGCGCCTCGGAGTGCTCGCCGAACTGGCTGCGGACGATGCCCGCGCGGATCGCGAGCGTGTCCGGATCGTAGTGGTCCATGCTTTCCATCCAATGAAAAAGGCCCGTCCAGCTTTCGCTAACACGGGCCTTTCGCCACGCTTTAGCCGTATTTGTTTTTCACCGGTTGCTGCCCGGCGGCGCCCGCAAGCTGTCGATCAAATCGGCGCGAGTCCGAACGCTACCCGAACTGCCCGGAGCGGTCAACCCGGCACGCGCAGCGCGCTGGGCTCTGCCATGCCTGCGGTGCCGGCAGCGTGGCACGCGCGCGAGCAGCGGCGCGAGCGGCGCCTGGTGCAGCCCCGCGAGCAGCGGCGCGAGCGCTCGACGGGCGCCGCGGCCGGTGCCGCGCGCGCCGCGAACCCGGCTACGCGGCGTTCAGGTCGAGCTGGTTGCCGTCCGCGGACTCGTCGGCCGCTTCCTGCCGGCTTGCGTCGCGGGCGCGCTCCACGGCAGCGAGGTATTCCCCGGTCACGTCGCCCGTGATGTAGACGCCGTCGAAGCACGAAGTCTCGAAGTTGGAGAGCGACGCATTGGCGGCGCGGACCGAGGCGATCAAACCGTCAAGGTCCTGGTAGATGACCGCGTCGGCGCCGATCTCCGCGGCGATCTCGTCGTTGCTGCGGCCGGTGGCGATCAGCTCCCTGCGGGTGGGCATGTCGATCCCGTACACGTTCGGGTAGCGCACCGGCGGCGCCGCGGAGGCGAAGTACACCTTGCTCGCACCCGCCTCGCGCGCCATCTGCACGATCTCGCGGCTGGTGGTTCCCCGGACGATGGAGTCGTCCACGATCAGCACGTTCTTTCCCCTGAATTCCATCCCCATCACGTTGAGCTTCTGGCGCACGGACTTCTTGCGGATGGTCTGCCCCGGCATGATGAAGGTTCGGCCGATGTAGCGGTTGCGAACGAACCCCTCCCGGTAGGGAAGGCCCAGGACATTGGCGATTTCCAGGGCGCTCGGCCGGCTGGTGTCGGGCACCGGGATCACCACGTCCAGGGCGCCCGGCGCGAGGATGTGCGCGATCTTCTCGGCGAGCGAACGCCCCATGTTCAGTCGCGTCTCGTATACCGAGGCGCCGTCCAGCACCGAGTCGGGACGCGCGAGGTACACGTACTCGAAGATGCACGGGTACAGCCTCGCCTCGCGGGTGCAGCCCCTGCTGTGGAAACCGCCGTCCTCGTCGATGTAGATCGCTTCGCCGGGCGCGACGTCGCGCACCAGCTCGAAGCCGAAGGCGGCGAGGGCCACGCTCTCGGAGGCGATGAGGTACTCGGGGCCCTGGGGCGTCTCACAGCGCCCGAACACGAGCGGGCGGATGCCGAAGGGATCGCGGAACGCGAGCAGCCCGTAGCCGGCGATCATCGCCACGACCGCGTAGGCGCCGCGACAGCGCCGGTGCACCTGCGCGACGGCGGCGAAGATCGTTTCGGGATCCAGCCGGTGGCCGTTGGCGGCGCGCTCCAGCTCGTGCGCCAGGACGTTGAGAAGCACCTCGGAATCCGAGTCGGTGTTGATGTGGCGCAGGTCCTGGCGGAACATCTCCTGCCGGAGCGGCTCCGAGTTGGTCAGGTTCCCGTTGTGGCCCAGCACGATGCCGAACGGGGAGTTCACGTAGAACGGTTGCGCCTCGTCGATGTTGTAAGCGGACCCGGCGGTGGGGTAGCGGCAATGGGCGAGCCCCATATCGCCGGGAAGCGAACGCATGTTGCGGGTGCGGAACACGTCGCGCACCAGGCCCGGGCCCTTGTGCATGTGGAAGGTCTTGTGCGCCGAAGTGACGATGCCCGCGGCGTCCTGCCCGCGGTGCTGCAAGAGGAGCAGCCCGTCGTAGAGCAACTGGTTGACCGGTCCCCTGGCGACGGCTCCGATGACTCCGCACATGTGATGACCTCAGCGATAGCGGATCTGGCGCCCCAGTTCCCCGGGCAGGAACGGGCGAAGGGCGACGATCGCGGTCTCGAACGGTCCGGCCAGTTTCGAATCACGCCAGAACGGCTCGCGCGGGAGCGAGGTGAGACCTCCCAGGAAGACGATCGCCAGCGTCACCAGGATGCCTCGTCCCAGGCCGAAAAGCGCGCCCAGCGCCCGGTCGGTGAACGCGAGCCCGGCCGAACGGGTGACCAGCGAGAGCACCAGCCCGGCGAAGCCCGCCACGATCAGCGTACCGGTGAAGATCGCCAGCCAGGCGATCAGCTGCGCGAGCAGCGGGCCGAGGTTCGCCGGCAGGAGGTTCGCCAGGTCCCTGGCGAAAGCGGTGGAGAGCAGGAAGGCGGCGACCCAGCCGCCCAGCATCAGCAGTTCCCTCACCAGGCCCCTGAGCACGCCCACCACCAGGGAGAATCCCAGCACCGCGAGCACCGCGTAGTCGAAGGCGGTCACGGCTGCTCGCGCGCGACCGCGCCGACGGTCAGGCCGAGCGACTTCAGCTTCTCGCGCGCGCGCTCGGCGTCCTCGCGGCTCGCGAACGGACCCGCCCAGACCTTCTGCAGGCGGGCGCCGGAATTCGTGATCGCCTCGGTGTGTGTCCTGTAACCGGCGCTCGCCGCCTTGGCGAGCACCTGCTTCAGGTTGGCCGATTGACTGTAGGAACCCAGCGGCACCGCGTACGAGTCGCCCTCCAGAATCCGCCTGGCGCGCTTCGCCTCCGCGGCGGCCTGCGGGCTTGGCGAGGGCGGGCCGGCGCGCACCCGGGGCGCCTCGGCCGTCGCCTCGGGCTGCGCTGCCTGGGGCACTTGCGCGGGGGACGCCTCGGACCGGGCTCCCTCCGAGCGGCCGGCGTCGGTGCGATCAGGCGTATCCGGAACTCCGGACGCCTTCGACGCCGCCGGTTCCGGGATTGCCGGGCCGAGCGGCGTCTTGAACCGGCCCGCGTCCTGGCTGGGAATCTGGATGACCAGATCCTGCCCGACGGGGCGGGGCTCGCTGTCGAACACGACCGGCAGGACGATCACGGCGAGGACCACCAGCGCGACTGCGCCCACGAGACGCCGCCTTGCGCGGCGCCTGAGAATCAATTCATCCTGGCCTTCTGCCAATTCGAACCCGATTCCAGTGGTGGTGCCGCGGGAGAGCCCACCTCAGCCTTTCGCAGACTGCGCCTCGCCCTGTGCGTGCACGTCCAGAACAGCCATCGCGTCGGCCACGGTGAGAAACGATCCGAACACGACAATTCTATCACCTTCACCTGCACGCCGGCGCGCGGCCGCGAGCGCTTCTCGGGGTGAATCGAACGCCGCGATCACGGCCGCCGATCCGCTCGCGCGTATCGCCCGCTCGAGCGCGGCTGTGCCGGCCGCGCGCGGGCCGGCCAGCCGCGCGGTGAACCACGCGCTGATCCGCGGCTGCACTGCGCGGCAAACGCCTTCGATGTCCTTGTCGGCGAGCTTGCCGAACACCGCGCAGGTGTCGGTAAAGAAGCCCATGTCCAGGAGGTTCTCCGACAGCGCCGCCGCGGCCTCGGGGTTGTGGGCGACGTCCAGCACCACCGCCGGCCGTCCCGGCAGCACCTGGAAGCGGCCCGGCGCGTGCGCGCGCGCCAGCCCGACGCGCACCGCCTGCATGCTGACCGGCAGGCGCTCGCGCAGTTCGTCGAGCGCGGCGAGACACGCCGCGGCGTTGGCGAGCTGCTTGGCGCCGCGCATCGCCGGCGGTGCGAGTCCCGCGCGCGCGCCGTACCTGCCGCGGTAGCGCCACTGCTGCCGCGTGGCGCTGTAGCCGAAGTCCGTGCCGATCAGGCGCAGTTGCGCGCCGATGGCGCGGGCGTGCGCGAGCAGCGAACGCGGCGGTTCGGGGTCCGCGCAGATCGCCGGACTGCCGGGCCTGAAGATGCCCGCCTTCTCCGCGCCGATCGATTCACGGTCGGGGCCGAGGTACTCGACGTGGTCGATGCCGACACTGGTGACGATCGCGCAGTCGGCGTCGAAGGCGTTGACCGCGTCCAGCCGCCCGCCCAGACCCACTTCGAGCACCACCGCGTCCAGGCCCGAATCCGCGAAGATGCGCGCGGCAGCGAGCGTCCCGTACTCGAAGTAGGTGAGCGGTGTGTCGCCGCGCGCGCGCTCCACCGCTTCGAACCCCGAGGCGAGCAGCGCATCGCCCGCCGGCGCGCCGTCCAGGCGCACCCGCTCGTTGTAGGCGAGCAGGTGCGGCGAGGTATACAGGCCGACGCGGTAGCCTTCCGCGCGCAGGATCGCCTCCAGCAGCGCGCAGGTGGATCCCTTGCCGTTGGTGCCGCCGACGCTGATCACCGGCCGCGGCAGCGAGATGCCCATCGCCTCGCGCACCTTCGCCACGCGCTCCAGGCCCATTGCGATCGTGGAGGGGTGCTGCCGCTCGATGTATTCGAGCCAGCCTGCGAGCGTTCGCGCGCCCAGGATTCGCCTCCGCGCAATGCGCCCCGCGCCCCTCAGGCGCCGGGGCGTGGCCGGCGCAGCAACAGCGTCAGCAGCGAGGCGAGCCGCTCGCGCAACTGCCTGCGGTCGACGATCATGTCGATGGCGCCCTTCTCGAGCAGGAACTCGGCACGCTGGAAGCCCTCGGGAAGCGTCTCGC